>WQZF01000007.1 GCA_009780885.1 Betaproteobacteria bacterium
ACTGCATTCAACGCTGGCTTACCTCAGCCCCATCCAATTCGAGCAAAACTGGATGGCCAATCAACCAAGTAAAACCTGTCCATGAGTTCAGCTATGGGATACGGATTTCAGGGGCAAGCTCAGGGCGGGTTTCAAACCCGCCCCTACGCCGCCCGTACAGGAATCCCCAACCTTCAAGGTTGGGGTGACTCAATTCGTGCGCCTGGGCTTACTCGCGCACCGGCTTTTTTCCGAGTTTGCGTTGGAGGGTGCGACGGTGCATCTTGAGAGCGCGGGCGGTGGCGGAGATGTTTCCGTCATGTTTGGCGAGGATGCGCTGGATGTGCTCCCATTCGAGGCGTCCGACCGGGAGTGGGGTTTCGGGCGGGGGAGGGGCGGCGTCTTCGCTGGCGCTGGAGAAGGCTGCGACGACGGCGTCGGCGTCGCAGGGTTTGGCGATGTAGTTGGCTGCGCCGAGTTTGATCGCTGCGACGGCGGTGGCGATGCTGGCGTAGCCGGTGAGCATGACGATGCGGGTTTCGGGGCTGAGGGCGTGCAGGGATTCGATCAGCGTGAGGCCGGAGGTTTCGCCGAGCTTGAGGTCGACGACAGCGAATTGCGGGGCTTCGGCGCGGGCGCATTCGAGAGCCTCGCCTGCGGCGCCCGCAGCGATGACGCGGTAGCCGCGCCGTTCGAGCGCGCGGGCGAGGACGCAACGGAATACTTCATCGTCATCGACGAGCAAAAGGAGCGGCAGCGGGGTGTGATCCTGGCCGGAGCCTTCGTCTTCGAGCGGTTCAGGAGATTCCATTTTCTTCTTTCAGGCGTGCCAGGGGCAGGGTGACGCGGGTGCGGGCGCCGTGCCCGATTCCGGAAGGGCCGGCGGCGCGATCGAAGATTTCGACGGTTCCGCCCAGGTGTTCGACGGTGGCGTTGGTCAGGAAGAATCCGATGCCCAGCCCCAGGCCCCCCAATCTTCCCGATCCAGGGTTTTCCGCAGTTCCCGTCCATTCGCCGCGATCCATCGGGGCGCGTCCGAGTCTGGCGGCGGTTTCGGGGGCGATGCCGGGGCCGTTATCGAGAATGTCGATGACGACCCGAATGGCGTCGTGATGGACATTGAATTCCAGGGGGTGTTCGGAATGGTGGGCGAGGGGATCGAGGGGATCGAGGGCGCCCTTGCCGATCTTGTTGGCGTTGGCGGCGTTGTCGAGCAGGTTGAGGAGCGCCTGGCCGAACATGCGTCCGGGGGAGACTTCCGGAATCGCTGTGCCGGGCGCGGAATCGAAACGGGAGCGGACGGCAACGCCGGGACGGATCAGCCGCCAGTCTTCGAGCAGTTCTTCGAGATAGGCATCGAGCGGCAGCGTCCGCGCGTCGCGCGCATGGGGTTGGCCCGCCGCAGCAAGGGTGGAGGAGAGGATTTCCTTGCAGACGGCGACCTGTGTCTGCATCAGGACGAGTTCTTCGCACAGTGCGGTGTCGCCGGGGTATTCCAGTTCGAGTTCGCGCAATGCGACGGCAAGGGTGGAGAGCGGGGTGCCCAGTTTGTGGGCAGCGCCAGCGGCAAGGGTGCCGAGGGCGAGGATTTGCTCGTTGCGCAGCGTGGCTTCGCGCGCGGCGGCCAGTTCGTGCTCGCGTTCGCGCAGGGTGGCGGCCATGCGGGTGAGAAAGGTGACGATCAGGGCGGCGCTGCAGATGAAGTTGAGCCACATGCCAAGAAGGTGCAGGGAAAAACCGACGAGGTGTTCGCTGTGTCCGGAGGCGATTCCGGAGGCGCGGGCGAGGATTTCGTCGAGCCAGGACATGTCGGTCTGCGGCGGCGGCAGCGGCAGGTTCCAGAAAAGGAGGGCGGTATAGGCCGCAGCGCAGAATACGGCAAGCGCCCAGGCGTGGAGCGCCGGCAGCGCGGCGGCAGCAAGGGTGAGCGGGATGAGGAGCAGCGATACGAAGGGATTGGCCGATCCGCCGGTGTGAAAGAGGAGAACGGTCAGGATCAGGGTGTCAAAAAGGAGATGGAGGAGGATTTCTCCATCGGTGATCGGCCATTGCTGCGTGGCACGCCAGCGGGTGAGGAGATTGCCGGTCGCGAGCAGGAACATCGCTCCCAGGAGCGGCGTGAGGTCGAGGGGAATGCGCAGCCAGCCGAGCGCGAGAAGCAGCACGGCCCCTTGGGTCAGCAGCTCGACGCGACGCAGGACGACCAGGCGGGAAAGCAGGACAGGCGGGGCGATGGCGCTCATCGTGGATCTGCTGCCTCCGGAGAGGCTTTTGCTGCCCGTTCGCCCCGCATCACGGCAGCATTTGTTCCTGCGCGTAGAGTTCGGCGAGTTCTTCGCGCCGGCGGATGAGGTGGACGTGGGCGCCATCGACCATGATTTCGGGGGCGCGCGGACGGGTGTTGTAGTTTGAGCTCATCGCCATGCCGTAAGCGCCGGCGGAACGAATTGCGAGCAGGTCGCCTGTCTGTAGTGCGAGCGGGCGTTCGTGGCCGAGAAAATCCCCGCTTTCGCAGATGGGGCCGACGATTTCCCAGTTCCGCGTTTCTTCCTGGCGCGGCGCGACGGGAACGATGTCGTGCCAAGCGTCATACAGCGCAGGGCGGGCGAGATCGTTCATCGCAGCATCGACGACGGCGAAATTCTTGTGTTCGCCGGGTTTCAGGATTTCGATTTTCGTCAGCAGCAGGCCGGCATTGCCGACAAGGCGGCGTCCCGGTTCGAGAATCAGTTTTTGCCCCCGGCCGCGCAGCCGGTCCAGGATCGGTTGCAGATAACTGGCGACCGTGGGCGCGGGCTCGTCTTCGCGGTAACAGATCCCCAGACCGCCGCCCAGGTCGATGTGGGAGAGGAGAATGCCGTCGGCAGCGAGACGATCCGCAAGCAGGAGTATCTTGTCCAGCGCCTCGAAGAACGGGGAGGGATCAAGGATCTGCGAGCCGATATGGCAATCGATCCCCTTGATTTCGATCCCCGCCAGATGCGCGGCACGGCGGTACAGGATTTCTGCCTCCTTTACCGGAACGCCGAATTTGTTTTCCTTCAGTCCGGTCGAGATGTAGGGGTGCGTGCCGGCATCGACATCCGGATTGACGCGCAGGCTTACCGGCGCTCTCTTGCCCAGTCGCTGCGCAATATTGTTGATCCGATCGAGTTCTTCCGCCGATTCGATGTTGAAGCAGAGAATGCCGGCTTCGAGGGCGGCTTCGATTTCGTCTGCGCGTTTGCCTGCGCCGGAAAAGACGATTTTGCGCGGATCGGCGCGGGCAGCGAGCGCGCGCGCCAGTTCGCCGCCGGAGACGATGTCGAAGCCTGCGCCCATCCGGGAAAAAAGATTGAGAATGGCGAGGTTGGAATTGGCCTTGATCGCGTAGCAGATGAGTGTTTCGACACCGGAAGCGGAGTCGGCGAGGGTTTGCCGGAATTCGTCAAGGGCAGCGGTCAGCGCGGCTTTCGAGTAGATATAGCAGGGGGTGCCAAAGCGTTCTGCAATGTCCGCAAGCGGAACCTTTTCCGCGTGCAATTGATTGTTGCGGTATGAAAAATGGGAGAGCATGATGATGTTTTACGGGTTCTTGTCAGGTTCGTGATAGTCTGCGGCGGCGCTGCCGGGCGCGTCAGGATTGGCGGGATTGCTGTTTTCGGGAGCGGGTGCGGCCGGAACGGCCTTCGCCGCCGGGGCGTTCGTCTGCGGCGGCGGCAGTTTGAGCGATCCCTTGACTCCGCAGGCGGCAAGCGTGAATGGCACGCTACAGAGGATAAGGATGAGGGCCGGAAGGAAGGAAAAGCGGCGCATCGGTCGATGAAGCGAATGGATAAGCCGGGAACCGCAGCTTTGAGCGGACAGGCTTCAAAAATGTTTCAGGGTAGCACACAGGATGAATGAACAGGAATTTGACGCGATGGCGCAAGCCGCGATGGCAGGAATCGAATCGGCGCTGGAAATTTCCTCTGCCGATCTGGATTTTGACTGGGTTGCGCCCGGCGTGCTGGAAATCGAAACCGGCGCTGGCGTCCGGGTTGTGCTCAATCGCAACGACGCAACACGGGAAATCTGGATGGCTGCCCCTGCCGGAGGTTTTCACTTCCGCCATGACGGAACGGCCTGGCGCGACACGCGCGACGGAGGGGATTTGCTGGAAAAACTCGAATTTTTGCTGAGCGCATACTGCGGCACGAAAGTCGTTCTGGAATAGCGGGGACGGCAAAGCGGCGGACGACTGCCATCATCCCCTGCAGAAATGCGTCAATAACGTGGCTGCATGTTCTGCGGGGTGTCCCGGCCCGTGTCCGTTTCCGGATCTTCGTCATCCCGCAGCGGATGGTGCGGGTCTGGCGGCAGGGTCGCCGGGATGTTTTCCTTGTAGAACAATTCGCGCTGTGGGCCCTTGCCCTGTTCACCGTAGGCATCGACGGCCACCAGTCCTTCCGGCTGTTTCAGGAAAGTCTGCGGCACTCCCTTGAGGGCAGTCAGCATATAGTTGATCCAGATCGGCAGCGCTGCCGTGCCGCCGGTTTCGTTGCGACCGAGATTCTGCGGCTGGTCGTAGCCGATCCAGGCGCATCCGACCTGGGTCTGCTGGTAGCCGCAAAACCAGGCATCGACGTGCTCGTTGGTGGTGCCGGTCTTGCCCGCCAGATCCTGGCGCTTGAGCGTCGAGGAAGCGCGCCCGGCGGTGCCGTATATGGTGACATCGCGCAACATGCTGTCCATCAGGAAGGCGTTGCGCGGGTCGATCACGCGCAATTCTTCAAGCCCCGGCGGTGTCGGTTGCGCGCGCGCCAGCACATTTTTCTGGCTGTCCTGGATTTCCTGCACGATGTAGGGCTGGATGCGGTAGCCGCCATTGGCGAAAACGGAATAGGCGCTGACCATCTGCCAGGGCGTGACCGAGCCTGCGCCCAGGGCCATGGTCAGGTAGGGGGGGTGCTTGTCGGGATCGAATCCGAAACGGGTGACGTAGTCCTGCGCATAGTAGGTGCCGATTGCCTGCAGGATGCGTATCGATACCATGTTTTTTGAACGCGCCAGCGCCGTGCGCATACGCATCGGCCCGTCGTATTTACCGTCGTAGTTCTTGGGCTGCCAGGTCTGGCTTCCGGTAACGGCCGATGAGATGACGATGGGTTCGTCCTCGATGATCGAGGCAGGCGTAAAGCCCTTTTCGAGCGAGGCGGAGTAAATGAAAGGCTTGAAGCTCGATCCCGGTTGCCGCCAGGCCTGGGTGACGTGGTTGAATTTGTTGCGGGCGAAATCAAAGCCGCCGACCAGCGCATGAACCGCACCACTATAAGGGTCAAGTGATACGAACGCCGATTCTGCCGTCGGCATCTGCGAAATTTTCCAGAAGCTTGTTTCCTGGCCCTTTTTGTTTTTTTCCGTGTCCTTCTGTATACGGATGATCGCGCCGGGACGAAGACGCTTGTCCGCAGGCGCCTTGGCATCGAGCATCCTGGCAGCGAATTTCAGTCCCTCTCCGGTAATTTTCAGGAATTCGTCGCGTTTGTAGGCGCGAACTTCGTCCGGCGCAACAGAAAGCACGATGGCGGGGTAGAGATCGTCATTGGTGTTGGAATTTTGCAACAGCTCATCCAGCGCCTCCTTCCGGGTCGTGTCTACTCCCTGGAGGCTGAGATAGGCTTCAGCGCCGCGATAGCCGTGGCGTTGATCGTAATTGAACATGTTGCGCCGCATGCTTTGGTAGGCGGCTTCCTGCTCGGCCAGCGTAATGGTCGTGTAAACCCGCAGGCCGTGTGTGTAGGCGCTATCGGAAAAACGCTCGAACGCGATCTGGCGAGCCATCTCGGCAACGTATTCCGCATGGGGCGCCAGGCCGCTGATGTCTCGCTTGACGATGATCGGCTCCTGTAGTGCGGCCTGATATTGATCATCGCTCAACCACCCAACAAGGTGCATTCGCAGCAGTACGTATTTCTGCCGCTTTCTTGCTTCCTCAGGGTTGGCAACCGGATTGTTGGTCGAAGGCGATTTTGCCAGCCCGGCCAACATCGCGGCTTCCGCCGGGCTGAGCTCTTTCAGGGATTTGCCGAAATAAATCTGCGCCGCAGCGGCAAAGCCGTAGGCACGCTGCCCGAGGAATATCTGATTGATGTAAAGCTCGAGAATCTGATCCTTGGTCAGGGTGCGTTCGATCTCGAAGGAAAGCAGCGCTTCGTAAAATTTCCGCGAATAGTTTTTGTCGCGCGTGAGGAAAAAATTGCGGGCGACCTGCATCGTGATCGTCGAGGCTCCCTGGCGTTTTCCCCCACTGACGAGATTATTGTATGCGGCACGCAACACTCCGATCGTATCAACGCCGCCGTGCTGATAGAAACGGTCGTCTTCCGCAGCGAGAATTGCCCGCTTCAGAATCTCGGGAACCTCGTTAAAGCGCACCACGGCACGCCGCTCCTCGCCGAATTCCCCGATCAGATGGCCATCGGCCGTATAGACGCGCAACGGAATCTTGGGCCGGTAATCGGTAACCGCATCCAGCGAGGGAAGGTTGGGGTAGGCGGAAATGACGGCGATGGCGGCAAGCGACAAGCCTATGATGGCAAGGCCGACAATGAGCAGAATCGGGTACAAAACCCATCGCAATGCGGGATGAGACAGCAAAAGAGGCTACCTGGCAGTGATGAAATTGCTACGGATTATAAGCCGGGGAGAATTTAGGATGGAAAAATTAGTTTACATGTCGTATGGTTGTTGCTAGCATTTAAGGTGAATTGTTCTGTAGTGGTGCTAACTACAGGTAATAGAAAAGATTTTTTGGTTCGTAGGGAGATTCGCTTTGTTCGACTTTCCGTTATTTAGCTCAAGGACGCCTCCGCTGCTGGGGTTGGACATCAGTTCCACTTCGGTGAAATTGGTTGAACTCTCGGCCAATGGGAAGGATGGCTACCGTGTCGAGCGCTACATCATCGACGTGCTGCCCCAGGATGCCGTTTCCGAGGGAAATATCGTCGATCTGGATGCCGTTGCCGAAGTTGTCAAACGGGCGTGGAAGCGTCTGGGAACCTCGACGCGCAATGTCGCAATGGCATTGCCGGCATCGGCGGTAATCACAAAGAAGATCATCGTGCCCGAGGGCCAGCGCGAAGATGAACTGGAGGCTCTCGTCGAAGCCGAGGCCAGCCAGTACATCCCGTTCCCGCTGGAGGAGGTCAATCTGGACTTCCAGGTGCTTGGCCCCGCTGCTGCTTCCCCGGATGAGATCGAAGTGCTGATTGCGGCCTCGCGCAAGGAAAAGGTCGAGGACCGGATCGCGGTGGCGGAGACGGCGGGCCTGAAAGTTCTTGTGATGGACGTCGAGTCCTTTGCCGCTTTTTCCTCCTTCCAGTTCGTCCAGAAGCAGTTGCCTGGCGAAGGAAAGGGGAGAATCATTGCGCTGGTCGATCTCGGAGGGCATGCGATCAATGTGACCGTGTTCAAGGACGGGCAGCAGATCTATGCGAGGGAACAGGCGTTTGGCGGAAATCAGCTTACGCAGGACATCGCCCGGCACTACGGAATGAACTTTGCCGAGGCGGAAAGCGCCAAGCGCGCCGATAACCTGCCGGATACCTATGAAGCGGAACTTCTGCGCCCCTTTATCGAGAGCACGGCCCTCGAAGTCGCGCGGGCCTTGCAGTTCTTCTTTACGTCAACGCAATTCAACGAGGTCCATCAGATTGTGCTCTCCGGGGGGTGTGCGCAAATTTCCGATGTGGACGAGATCGTTGCCACGCGCACCCAAGTAGACACAATCATCGCCAATCCGTTTGCCGACATGCTCCTTTCGGATCGTGTTCGCGCCCAGCAGCTTTTGGCCGATGCGCCTTCGCTGCTCGTGGCGTGCGGGCTGGCACTGCGGAGGTTCGACGAATGACGCGCATAGGAATCAACTTACTGCCGCACCGCGAGGAAAAGCGCAAGTTAAGGCGCGGGCAGTTTTACGTAGTCGTGGTCGCGGTTGCTGCGGTGGCCTTTCTCATTGTTTTTGTCGGTTCCCAGGTATTCAATCACTGGATCGATTATCAACAGGCGCAGAATACTTATCTGAAGGCGCAGAACGACAAGCTCGACAAGGATATCGAACAGATCAAGGAGCTCAAGGAACAGGTTCTGGCCCTGACGGAACGGGCGAAGATTATCGAATCCTTGCAGAAAGACCGGGCCGAATCAGTCCTGCTTCTCGCAGAACTGGTAAAGCAGGTGCCGGATGGTGTCTATCTCAAGGAGATAAAACAGGTCGGAAATACAGTAAATCTGTTTGGATATGCCCAATCCAACCCGCGGGTTTCGGTGCTGATGGAAAATCTGAGGCCATTTGCGGGCTCGGCTCCGGTTTTGATTGAAACCAAGGTAGTCTCCCTGAACCGGAAAACCTTGCTGGAATTCAGTATGTATTTCACCATGGAGCAATCTGCTACCAAAGGCGAAGGAGCAGATGCCAAGAAGCCGGCGGGCAAGAATCAGCCGAAGGGAGGAGGCAAGGCATGAAAATCCAGGCTCCGCAATTATTCAAGGCTTCCGATCTTCAGAATCTCAGCAAGGATGTCGGAACGTGGCCATTGTTGCCTCGTATCCTTGCCTTTATTGCCACTTTCATTGTGGTGCTTCTTCTCGGATATTATTTTTCCTGGTCGGATTTGCAGGTCAGACTGGATAGCGAAAAGGAAAAGACCGAGCAGTTGAAAAAGGACTATCTGGACAAGAAAAGACAGGCAGTCAATCTGGATCTTTATACGGCACAACTGGAAGAGTCGGATCGTTTGCTGACGATATTGCTCAAACAACTTCCCAGCGAGACGGAAGTGGCGGAGTTGCTGGTTTCGATTCCGCAGGCAGGGATCGGACATGGGCTGAACCTTCTGCTATTCAGGCCGGGCCCCGACGTTCCGAAGGATTTCTATGCTGAAAAACCGATCTCGATTCAGGTGACGGGCCAATATCATGACTTTGGCGCCTTTGCCGCCGATATTGCAGCGCTCTCCCGGATTGTGACCTTGAACGACATCAACATCAAGGTTAATAGCGGCAAGGAGGGCGGTCTGGTAATGAATACGGTGGCCAAGACATTCCGCTATCTGAAGGAAGATGAGATTGCAATCCAAAACAAGGCTAAAAAAGGTAATCAGAAATGAAAAAGAGCTTTTTCTGCATATTTCTTTTATCCTTGCCGCTCATGGGATGTACCGATTCCGGGCATGAAGACCTGGAGCAGTGGATGAATGACAGCACCAAGGATATCAAGGGGAAAGTGGAACCACTGCCGGAGATCAAGCCTTATAACCCGGTCGTATATTCGGTTTCTGCTGCCATGGATCCTTTTCAACCGACCAAGATCAGGCCGGAAACCAGTGGGGCAGGGAGACCCGATCAAAACCGTGTGCCACAGCCGCTGGAGTCTTTCTCCCTGGAAACCCTGAAATATATTGGATTCATGAAGAAAGACGGTATACCTGTCGCTATTGTGCAGGCAGGCGAAACATTACACCAAGTCTTCAAGGATAATTATATGGGTCAGAATTACGGTCAGATTACCGATATCACCGAGAAGGAAATCATGCTTCGTGAATCGGTCGAGGATGCGGAAGGAACGTGGACTACCCGGAGTGTTTCGCTCTATCTTCAGGACAAAAATTGAGGGAGATTTTGGAAATGAGTAAATCGATACGTCAATACTGCCCGTTGAACTTGGCGCGGGGCACGAATGCTTTCGTCAAGGTCTTTCTCTGGCTTCTGCTGTCCGCGTTTGCCGGTGCAGCGGCGTGGGCGCAGGCTCCGGCTGGGGAAAAGGGGGGGGCTCCCGATCCGGCGAATGCCGTTCAGTCGATCAACGCCGCGCAAAAAGGGGGGATCGTTGCGTTGCGTGTGAATATGCGCGCGCCTTTGGCGCAAGCGCCGGTCGGCTTCAGCGTCACCAATCCGGATCGGATTGCACTGGATTTTCCCGGCGTTGAGAATGCGCTGGGAAAAAATAATGTGGTCTTGAATGAAGGCGCGATTCGCAGCGTAAACTTGGTCGATGCTGGAGGGCGTTTGCGCATGGTGCTCAATCTGGATCGTGCTGCGACCTTTCAGACGCAAATCGAAGGGAATGATCTCTTTGTCACGGTTACCCCGGTTGCTGCCGCAGACAAGACAGGGGGGGTGACGCATTTTGCACCACGGCCAACGACAACGGATGCCCAGACCATCCGTGATATCAGTTTCCGTCGTGGACAGGATGGAGAAGGCAGAATCGTCGTCGACCTTGGCGATGCCAATACCGGAATCGATATCCAGCATCGGGGAGAAGCGCTGGTCGTCGAATTTCTCAAAACCTCGCTGCCGGACAACCTGAAACAGCGAGTCGAAGTCGATGACTTTGCCACGCCGGTTTCGCATTATGTTGCTACGCAGCAGGGGCAGAACGCCCGCCTGGCGATCACTCCGAAAGGATTGTGGGAACATACGGCCTATCAGTCGGACAACCAGTTCGTTATCGAGATCAAGAAAATCATCGAGGATCCGAATAAGCTGGTTCAGGGAACCCGGGGGACTTATCAGGGCGAAAAACTTTCCCTCAATTTCCAGAATGTGGATGTTCGCCGCCTGTTGCAGGTCATCGGCGAATTCACGAACATGAATATGGTGGTCAGCGATTCGGTTTCGGGCTCGATCACGCTTATCCTGAAAGATGTTCCCTGGGATCAGGCGCTTGACATCATTCTCAAGCAAAAGGGGCTCGATATGCGCAAGAACGGAAATGTCATTTCCGTGGCCCCGCGCGATGAGCTGATTGCCCAGGAAAAACTACAGCTCGAAGCCTTGCGGCAGATTGATGATCTGGAAACACTGCGTACCGAAAGCTTCCAGTTGAATTATCAGAAGGCGGCTGCGGTGCGCAGTCTGTTGCTCGGAGTTGCGCAGGCGGGCGCTGGTGGAGGAGGGGTTACTACGGGAGCTGGGTCGCAGAGGATGCTGTCCAAGAGAGGCAGCGCCGTTGTGGATGTGCGAACCAATATGCTGTTCGTCCAGGACGTTCCTTCGCGGCTCGAGGAAGTGCGGCGGCTCTTGAACAAGATCGACATTCCGGTGCGGCAGGTGATGATCGAGGCGCGTATTGTCGAGGCGGATGATAATTTCAGCCGGAACCTCGGCGTCCGTCTCGGTATTGTCGACCTCAGGGGCGCCTCAGGCGATCGCTCAATCGCTGGCAATGACGGGGCGCGTTACACGGTGGGTGGCGCGCTTGCGACCAACGCATACTTGACCGGGCAATCCGGAGCGCAGCCGGATTTCTCCCAATCGCTGGGAGTCAACCTGCCGGCCGCCGCCGTCGGAGGCGCGCAACCGGGGGCGCTTTCCTTTACCCTGTTCAATGCCGCCAAGACTGTTTTCGTCAACACGGAGCTTTCGGCGCTGGAAGCGGATGGCCGAGGTAAGGTGATTTCCAGTCCGCGTGTGATTACAGCAGACCAGAAGGATGCCACGATCGAGCAGGGTGTCGAGATTCCCTATCAGGAAGCGAGTACCGCTGGCAACACTTCGGTCAGTTTCCGCAAGGCAGTTCTTTCATTGCAAGTCACGCCGCACATCACGCCGGACGGCAAGGTGATCATGGCCTTGAAGGTGAACAAGGACACCCCGAATACTCAGCTCTTCACCGGGGCGGGAGTCGCGATCGACACCAAGCGCGTCGAAACCGAAGTTCTGGTCGAGAACGGCGGAACCGTGGTGATCGGCGGCATCTATACCCAGGAATTGCGCGAAACGACGAACAAGATCCCGTTGCTCGGCGATGTACCCTATCTGGGATGGCTGTTCAAGCAAAACAGCAAGATCGACAACAAGACGGAATTGCTGGTCTTTATTACGCCCCGGATTGTGGGCGAGGGTTTGTCCTTGCGCTGATCGGCGTCGGACCCGGATAAATGATGGAGGATGTAAAAATGATCAGGAAATGGAAACTTCTGCTGTGCACTCTGGTTTTCGCGTTTTGTAGCGCGATAGCTCATGCGCAAATGGCGGCCTTCAACGATACGACGAATGTGCTGACCCTGAACCTTCTGAAGTTCGAAAACGCCTATTACACCGGTACAAAGGTGTATTTGTCGCCCAGCGGCAGCTGGACGCTGCAAACGCTGGGGGCTCCGACGAGCGCAGCAAGAAATTCGGAACCTGCGGTCTACAACAGCGCCGATTCGACCGTGCGCTTTCCGCATGTGCTCGTTGCCGGCAGCCTGTTCGACAATCTCGTCCTGAGCTTGCCGCTGGATGGGCGCCCCTGGTCGCTCATGGATGCCGGGATGGTTGCGATGACGATGTCCTATGGGATCACTTATCCCCTCACGTCTACAGTGAGCAACGACCAGTGGAATCAATCGCTTCTCCGGCTGGACAATGGGCAGACTTGGCATGTTGAAACCGGGCCGTGTTTTCCGGCCAGCGCGCAGGCTGCGCTCGATGAATCCTCGAGTGTGCAGATTTACCCTTTTAAAGACGCGGGCAAATTCAATATGGATGTGAGCTTCGATGCCGATTTTGCGACGTGCACGGTATCCCCGGTTTCCGGAATATTTCCGGTAAATCCAGCGGGTCCGGATTTGAAGGTTTCTCCCACGGCCATTACTGGAATGGCCGCAGAAACGCGAGATCTTTATATCAGCGGGGGAACCCCGCCGTATTTCGCGGTTATCGACAACCCGAGCATCGCTGCCTACAGTTTTCAGCCCTACTCTCTTGGAGAACCTGGCCAGACCTTGCGCGTTTATCTGAAGGCCTCGGGCACTGCAAACCTGTCGGTATACGACGCTATCGCGTCTGGCTCCAGCCCGATCCTGGTGCCGATCAGCGTCGATGACAACCCGGCGTTCTCTGCGCCGGCTTTTTCGGTGATTCCTAATACGGTCACTTTCCAGAATATACCCGCCTCCTATCAATTCTCGATCATGCTGAGCGGAGGGGTTCCTCCTTACAAGATGCTTTTCAATCCGATGCCATTGAATTTTGCAATAGAGGATTTCGACGGAAGCCGCTCGCCGACAAAAGTCAACGTCTATCTTTTCCAATCGGTAGGAGGAGGATCGGCGGGGCAGGTCCAAGGATATCTTGTCTTCATGGATTCGATCGGGCAGACGGCGGCAGTAAATATTACGGCCCAATTCGGCGGCCAGGGTATTTTCAACTAAGACATCCGAAATTTCCGATGAAAAAAGGCGCTCAAGGGCGCCTTTTTTCGTAGGCTCTTCAACACATCTTCAGTCCGTGGCAAGCTGATGGCACAATCCGGGTCATGACGAAATTCTCCAATATCTATCTCGTGGGCCTGATGGGGGCCGGGAAGACGACAGTCGGGCGGCGGTTGGCGCGCAGGCTGGGATGGGCGTTTTACGATTCCGACCACGAAATCGAGGCGCGGACGGGAACCCGGATTCCGGTTATTTTCGATATCGAGGGCGAAGCTGGGTTCCGCTTGCGCGAGGCGCGGATGATCGAGGAATTGACGCAACTGAGCGGTATCGTATTATCGACCGGCGGCGGCGTGATTTTGAATGCGGAAAACCGTCTCCGCCTGAAGGAAAACGGGCTTGTCGTCTATCTCGACACCCCGCCGGAGCTTTTATGGGAGCGCACGCGCCTGGATCGCAACCGCCCCCTGCTGCAAACGCCCGATCCGCTCGGACGGCTGCGGGCGCTTTATGAGGAGCGTCACCCGCTGTATTGCGAGGTGGCGGACATCGTGCTCGATGCGAAGCGCTATAACGCGTATGGCGCGGTGCAACGTCTGGTGAAGGAAGTGGAGGAACAGTGCGGGAACAGACATTGACAGTGGCGCTCGGCGAGCGCTCTTATCCGATTCATATCGGCAGTGGCCTTCTGACGCAGGTGGATTTGCTGTTGCCGCACTTGCGCCAGAAGAAAATCGCGCTCGTCAGCAATACGGTCGTGGCGCCGCTTTATCTTGAGCCTTTTGCTGTGGCCTTGCGTGCCGCCGGTGTCGAGGTGATCGAAATCCTGCTGCCCGACGGAGAGGGAAATAAAAATTGGCAAACCCTCAATCTGATTTTCGATGCGCTGCTGGAGCGGCGTTGCGAGCGCAATACCACGCTGGTGGCGCTCGGTGGCGGCGTGATCGGCGACGTAGGGGGATTTGCCGCGGCTTGCTATCAACGCGGAATGCCGTTCATCCAGGTGCCGACGACCCTGCTTGCCCAGGTCGATTCATCGGTGGGCGGCAAGACCGCGATCAATCATCCGCTCGGAAAAAACATGATCGGCGCCTTTTACCAGCCGATCCTGGTGCTGGCCGATGTCGAACCCTTGAAATCGCTGCCTGAACGCGAATTGCATGCGGGACTGTCCGAAGTGATCAAATACGGGCTGATCCGCGATTTTCCTTTCCTGGAGTGGCTCGAAGCCAATATCGAGCGCCTGCGCGCGCGCGATCCGGAAGCCCTGACCGAAGCCGTCATCCGTTCCTGCCGGAACAAGGCGGAAGTCGTTGCGCTGGACGAGCGCGAAACGAGCGCGGGCGGAGAACGCGCGCTGCTCAATTTTGGACACACTTTCGGCCATGCGATCGAAGCCGGGATGGGGTACGGCCATTGGCTGCATGGCGAGGCAGTGGCGGCGGGGATGGTGATGGCCGCAGACCTGTCGCGGCGTTTGGGCTGGATCAATGCTGCCGAAGTCGAGCGGATCGAGCGCCTGCTGACGCGCGCCGGCTTGCCCGTGCGCGCGCCCGCCTTCCCCGTGGCGCGTTATCTTGAACTGATGCGCCACGATAAAAAGGTCAGCGACGGAAAATTGCGGCTGGTGCTGCTGCAATCCCTGGGACATGCGGTCTTGAGCGATGCCGCGTCCGAAGCCGAAATTAGCGCCACGATAGAGGCGTGTTGCGCGCTCTGATGCGGCGCTGATGCCGGGAGAATCCTCCATGACTGAAACCGGCCTCGCGCCTTACGCGGTCAACGAAGCGCATTCGCGCGGACGCCTGCACGCGGAGGAAAAGCCGGCGTGGCGCACCGAATTCCAGCGCGACCGCGACCGCATCGTCCATTCCGCCGCGTTCCGCAAACTCGAATACAAGACGCAGGTCTTCGTCAATCACGAAGGCGACCTGTTCCGGACGCGGCTCACGCATACGCTGGAAGTTGCGCAAATCGCCCGCAGCGTTTGTCGCACCTTGCGCCTGAACGAGGATCTGGCCGAGACCATTGCGCTCGCGCACGACCTCGGGCATACCCCCTTCGGCCATGCCGGGCAGGATGCGCTGAATGAATGTATGCGCGCCCATGGCGGCTTCGAGCACAACCTGCAAAGCCTGCGCACGGTCGATCTGCTGGAGCAGCGCTATGCCGCGTTCGACGGACTGAATCTCTGCTTCGAGACGCGCGAGGGCATCGTCAAACACTGCACCCCGGAAAACGCGCGCCAGCTCGGCGAAATCGGGCAACGCTTCCTGAGCGGAGGCCAGCCTTCGCTGGAAGCGCAGGTCTGCAACCTTGCCGATGAAATCGCCTACAACAACCACGATGTCGATGATGGCCTGCGTTCCGGTCTGATCAGCCTCGAACAACTGCGCGAAGTGCGGCTCTTCGCACGCCATTGCGCCGCCGTGGAAGCCGCGTATCCGGAATTGCGCGGGCGGCGGCTGATTCATGAAACCGTGCGCCGCGTCATCAATACCCTGGTATGCGACCTGATTGCCACCACCTCGGCGCGGCTTGCCGAAACCGCGCCGTGTTCCCCGGACGAAGTACGCGCCGCGCCCCGGCTGGTGGCGTTTTCCGCGCCGCTTCTGGAAGAAAGCCGGGAACTCAAGCGTTTCCTGCGCACCGATCTCTACCGGCACTATCAAGTCCTGCGGATGACGAGCAAGGCGCAACGGATCATCGCCGACCTCTTCGACGCCTTCCTTTCCACGCCGCAGCTCCTGCCGCCGCAATACCAGATCCGGGACGCCGCCGAATCCGCCCAGGCGCACGCGGTCGCCGATTACATTGCCGGCATGACCGACCGCTACGCGATCAAGGAGCATCAACGCTTGTTCTCGATCAGCGAAAAATAAAAATTTTCTAAATTTGGATCAAGAATTCATGATGAAAACCCACTACTGTAGCGGACCATTATTTAATTAATTTAGAAAATTGGGCGCCACAACTTCCTTCGCTGCCGACGCGAAGAAAGACTTCCTTTCCGTGTGTCCTCAGGGGGTTTCCAGCGCTTTTTTCTGGCGCGCAATCAGCTCGGAAATACCGCTGCCGGCCAGATCCAGCAGGGCGTTCATTTGTTGCCGGGTAAAGGGAGTACCTTCGGCAGTGCCCTGAATTTCGACGAGGCCGCCCTCGCCTGTCATCACGACATTCATGTCGGTGTCGCAATCCGAGTCCTCGTCATAATCCAGATCCAGTACGGGCTCGCCTCGATAGATTCCGACCGAAACGGCGGCGACATGATCACGGATGGGGCTGGCGACAAGCTTGCCGCCAGCAATGAGTCCGGCACAGGCATCGTGCAGGGCAACCCACGCGCCGCTGATCGCGGCACAGCGCGTGCCGCCATCGGCTTGCAACACATCGCAATCGAGAAGAATCTGCCGTTCGCCAAGCGCCTTCAGATCGACCACCGCGCGCAAGGCCCTGCCGATCAGGCGCTGGATTTCCTGCGTGCGCCCGCTTTGCTTGCCTTTGGCGGCTTCGCGTGCCGAGCGCGAATGGGTCGAGCGCGGCAGCATGCCGTACTCGGCAGTGACCCAGCCCTGTCCCTTTCCCTTGAGAAATCCGGGCACGGATTCCTCGACGCTGGCGGTGCATAGAACGTGGGTATCGCCCATCCGGATCAGGACCGAGCCTTCGGCATGACGGGTAAAGCGGCGCACGATTTCGAGCGGGCGCAAGGTGTTGAACGGTCGTTGACTGGGGCGCATTTTTCGATGCAAGCCTTTGGGCTATTTCCCGGGGATCGAATATTTTTCGATGGTCGAGCGTATTTCCTCGATCGCGCGCTCGATTTCATCATCGCTGAGTTCAACCTTGTAATCGGGGCTGCGCCCGAATTCATCGAGCCGGGTCGTGACTTCGCCGGGTTTCATGCTCAGTGTCGAAATTGAGCTTGAAAGATCGGATTCCGATTCTTTTTCCTGGTAGGAATCCTCCCAACGCGCGACGACGATGGAAAGGTTGTCGCAATACAAACCGCCATGCGACTCGGCCTGGTCGAGCAGGATCGGTACGGTCTTTTCAAAGTCGGCATCGCGCAGGGTTCCCGCCAGGCGCTCGCCGGAAAAGCCATCCCACAGTCCGTCGGTGCAAAGCAGCAGGATATCGCCATGTTCGAGCGGCATTTTGCGCGAAAAGTCGATCTCCGGGATATGCGGCCCACCCAGGCAACTGTAGACCTTGTTGCGATCCGGGTGTGTGGAGGCGCTGGCAGCGCTGATGATTCCCTGATCGACCAGAAGCCGCACGCGCGAGTGGTCGCGGGTCTGCGCCAGCACGCCGCCTTCGCGCAGAAGATAAAGGCGCGAATCGCCAGCATGGGCCCAATAGGCAATATTGTCCTGCACCATGCAGGCGACGCAGGTGGTGCGCGGAGAATCGTTCAGATGACGCTCGTTGGAAAAATCGAGGATCGCGCGGTGCGCGTTGATCATGCTGGTCTTGAGAAACATGAAGGGGTCGGCGATCTTGGGGCGCGCTTCACGCTGGAAGGCATCGGAAATCGATTGCACCGCGATCTGCGCCGCAATTTCTCCGTAATAATGTCCGCCCATGCCATCGGCAACGAGCATCAGCAGGGATTCCCGGGAATAACTGTAGGCAATGCGGTCTTCGTTATTGTTGCGTCTGCCTTGCCGGCTTTCCTGATAAATCGAAAATTTCATTTATCTCCCATCTCTTTTTTGAATCCGCTGACCATCTGCGGCTTCCGTGGATCGGCAGCGAATGCTGCCTTGCGAAACCCCATCTCTTTCCTGAATATGCCAACGATCTGCGACAACCAGGATCCCGGCGATTTTCTGTTTCGCCCCCGGATCTTGTTTGAAGTCAGCGCCTTTTGCAGCGCAAAGACGCTTTGTGGCCGATCGAGATGATTGATCGCCAGGCACCAGTCGATTGTTTCCAGAAGGTGCGGGGAATAGGTATCGGCCCAGCGTTCTGCCGCCGGCACCAGAAGATCCCGCTCGATACGCGCATCGGCAGCCTGCGGCGCCGCGCCCGCGAGGCAGGAATACATCGTCGCGCCGATACTGTAGATATCGCTCCACGGGCCGAGATGTTCGCGTTTGTGGTGTTCCGGAGACGCGAACCCCGGCGTATACATCGGCTTCAGCATCGGCGTATCGCTCGCCAGCGTCTGCCGCGCGGCGCCGAAATCGAGCAGCACCGGCGTGCCGTCGCTGCGCAGATAAATATTGGAGGGCTTCAGGTCGAGATGCAGCAGTTTGTGCGAATGAACCTCACGCAAGCCGTTCAGGGCGCGGGTAAATACGCTGCGGATGAAATTTTCGCTGATGACAGCCTTGTGTTTCTGGATATATTCCTGGAGCGTACGCCCTTCTTCATATTCCATCACCATGTACACCGTATCGTTGGCACGAAAGAAATTCAACACCCGGATAACGTTCGGATGCGAAAGTCGAGCCAGCGCCCGGCCTTCCTCGAAAAAGCATTTCATCCCGTAGCGGAACGCGGCCAGATGCTCCGGCGCGACGTTGGGGCAGCGCTTCCCCTCGCTGCGCAATGCCAGGCTGTTGGGCAGATATTCCTTGATCACGACCGCAGTGCCAACCGCATCCACGGCAAGGTAGACGATGGAAAAGCCTCCCAGCGAAAGCTGGCGCACGATCGTATAGCTATCGAGACCGACGCCGGGGGGAAGGGCGCAATTGACTTGTTGTACCATCGAAAGGGTATGGTGCAGAAAACGGATGCGTGAACGTAATGCGCTATTATGCTGAACTTCAGCCAAACATTCTCAGGGGCTGATGTTGCGATCCAAGGATTGTAATGTAAGGGGCATTTTCAGAAAACCTCCCTGCTAGCCGACTTTTGCCGAACCAATAATACTTCGATTTTAATTGGCATCCCTTTCCTCCGATCCTGATTCATTCCCTGAAGCTTGCATTTTGCCGCAGAAACCAGAAATAGGGTAAAAAAATCCATGATCTACAGCATGACCGGTTATGCGGTGAAAAGCCGCGATATCGACTGCGGGACACTGAACCTCGAACTCAAGAGCGTCAACTCCCGCTTTCTGGACGTACATTTTCGCGTTTACGAGGATTTGCGTTTCATCGAGCCGGCCTTGCGCGAAATGATCGTTGCAAGGCTCGGGCGCGGCAAGATCGAATGCCGCGTCAATCTGCTTTCGACTTCGCAGACCAACCGCCAGTTGCTTCCCAACGAGGAACTGCTCGCGCAGTTGAAAACGCTCGACACCTACGTCCGTGCGCTCCTTCCGGAAGCGCCGCCCCTTTCGGTCGATCAGATCCTGCGCTGGCCCGGAATGCTCGGCGAGGAAGAAACAAACACCGCCGCGATCACCATCGAGGCGCAGGAACTCGCTGCCGAGGCGCTCGACGACCTGATCGCCTGCCGCGCCCGCGAGGGAGAAAAGCTGGCGGCGATGATCCAGGAACGGATCGCGCTCATGCGCGTCCAGGTCGCCGAAGTGGCGCCGCATATCCCGGCAGCACAAGCCGCCTTCCAGGAAAAACTCAAACAGCGCCTGCTCGACGCGATCGGCAGCGCCGACGACGAGCGCATCCGCCAGGAAATCGCCGTATTCGCGCTGCGCACCGATATCGCCGAAGAACTCACCCGCCTCTCCACCCATCTCGACGAAGCCGAGCGCGTCCTGCGCATCGGCGGCAATATCGGAAAACGCCTCGATTTCCTGATGCAGGAACTGAACCGCGAAGCCAACACACTCGGCTCGAAGTCGGTCGCAAGGGAAGTCTCGCAAACGGCGGTCGAGTTGAAACTCTTGATCGAGCAGATGCGCGAGCAGATTCAGAATATCGAATAGGGTGATGGCCTGCCGCTTCTGATAAAAATCGGCTTGGCACATGGGAAGTTTCGTCAGCGCGGTAGTGACCGGAATGTCTGGTATGAGCCGGAATAAACAAACAAGGGATTGCAGCACAGGTTCTCAACCATGACCAACCTATTTTTTGAAAAACCCATCCTCAATTCTCCGTACTCCTATCCGTCGCAGCACTGGGAACTGGACAAGAATGGGCAGCCCACGCAGCAGATCGTCCCTAGCCGCCGCAGAGCCGAGTTCATCACCCCGATCCCCCGGCCCAAAAAACGCAAAGCTCAGGAAAAGCAAGAGGCCCTCCTTTTCGACGAAGGAAAAGGTCTTTCAACACAGGCGCAGCAGTACGACCACCAGGCCGTCATCAATGCCGTGCGGCAAGAGGTAGACAAGTGGCGCGCGTTGCCCAACCCTGCCGACTGGCGCGTCACACCTGAAACTGCCCGGCTTCTCCAGCATTGGCGGCACCATGAATTCAATGGCGTGCGCCCCTTCTTCTGCCAGATCGAAGCCGTGGAAACCGCCATCTGGCTGACCGAAGTAGCGCCCCAGTTCGGCAAGGCAGGGCGCTCCTTCCTCGACCATCTGGAACGAGCCAACCAGGACGCAAACCCCGGCCTTGCACGTCTGGCATTGAAACTCGCCACGGGCGCCGGAAAGACCACCGTGATGGCCATGCTGATTGCCTGGCAAACCATCAATGCCGTTCGCCGTCCCGCGAGCCGACGCTTCACCCGCGGCTTTCTGATCGTTGCACCGGGCCTTACCATCCGCGACCGTCTGCGCGTCTTGCAGCCCAACGACCCTGACAGCTACTACGCCAGCCGTGAACTGGCGCCCGGCGACATGCTGGCCGACCTGGAGCGCGCCAAAATCGTCATCACCAACTACCACGCCTTCAAACGGCGCGAGCGCCTGGAATTATCCAAGGGAGGCCGAGCCTTGCTCCAAGGCCGTGGCGGCAGCGAGCTTGACACCCTGGAAACCGAAGGCCAGATGCTCCAACGGGTGATGCCCGACCTGATGGGCTTGAAGAACGTGCTCGTCATCAACGATGAAGCCCACCACTGTTACCGCGAAAAACCGGACGCGGCGGAGGGCGAAGACTTGAAAGGAGACGAGAAAAAGGAAGCCGAGGAAAACAACGCCGCTGCCTGCCTGTGGATTTCCGGCCTCAAAACCGTGCAGAGCAAGCTGGGTGTTTGTCGCGTGTTCGACCTATCGGCCACGCCATTTTTCCTGCGCGGTTCGGGCTATGCCGAAGGCACATTGTTTCCTTGGACCATGAGCGATTTCTCGCTGATGGACGCCATCGAATGCGGCATCGTCAAGCTGCCGCGCGTACCCGTGGCCGACAACATCCCCGGTGCCGAAATGCCGATGTTTCGCAACCTGTGGGAACACATCCGCGCCGGTATGCCCAAAAAGGGCCGTGGCAAGACCGAGACCCTGAATCCCCTGGAACTGCCCACGCAGTTGCAAACCGCGTTGGAAGCCTTGTATGGACATTATGAAAAAACTTTCGTTCTGTGGCAGGGAGGCAAGATTGCGGTTCCTCCCTGTTTTATTGTGGTATGCAATAACACCTCCACCTCAAAGCTCGTATACGACTACATCTCGGGCTTCAGACGCGCGGACGGCACACATGAACCGGGCCGCCTGCCTCTGTTTCGCAACCAGGACGAATACGGCAATGAGTTGGGCCGGCCACGCACCCTGCTCATCGACAGCGAACAACTCGAATCCGGCGAGGCGCTCGATGAGAATTTTCGCGGCATAGCCGCCGACGAAATCGACCGCTTCCGCCGCGAGATCGTCGAACGTACCGGCGACTCCCAGGCGGGCCAGAAGATCACTGACCAGGAATTGCTGCGCGAAGTGATGAACACCGTCGGAAAATCAGGCCGGCTGGGCGATTCCATTCGCTGCGTGGTCTCCGTCTCCATGCTCACAGAAGGTTGGGACGCAAACACAGTCACCCACGTGCTGGGTGTGCGCGCCTTCGGCACCCAGTTGCTGTGCGAACAGGTCATTGGCCGCGCCCTGCGCCGCCAATCCTACGAACTCAATGACGAGGGCCTGTTCAACGTCGAATACGCCGACGTGCTGGGCATTCCCTTCGATTTCACCGCCGAGCCGGTAGTTGCGCCACCGCAAACGCCACGCAAAACCATCCAGATCAAGGCGTTGCGCGAGCGCGATGCGCTGGAAATCCGTTTTCCGCGCGTGCAGGGTTATCGTGTGGAACTGCCCGAAGAGCAGCTCCGCGCCGAATTCACAGACGACTCCCGTCTGGAACTCACGCCCGCGCTGGTGGGCGCAACGGAAACGCGCAACTCCGGGATCATCGGCGAGCAGGTGGATTTGAACTTGGTTCATACAGGCGACGTGCGCCCCTCGCAGGTAGTGTACGAACTGACTTCCCACCTGTTGCTGACGCGCTTTCGCGATGAGGACGGTCAGCCGCGACTGCATCTGTTCGGACAACTCAAACGCATCGTTCGCCAGTGGCTCGACGGCTATCTCATCTGCAAGGGCGGCACCTACCCCGCCCAGCTCAAATACAAGACGCTGGCCGACGATGCCTGCGAGCGCATCAACGCCGCCATCACCCGAGCCTTTATCGACCAGCGCCCCATCCAGGCTGTACTCGACCCCTATAACCCCGTGGGCAGTACCCGGCATGTAAATTTCAACACATCCAAAACCGAACGCTGGGACACCAGCGGCCTTGCGAACGACGGCCCGCGTTGCCACATCAACTGGGTCATCCTCGACAGCGACTGGGAGGCCGAGTTCTGCCGCGTGGCCGAATCGCATCCGCGCGTGCGCGCCTATGTGAAGAACCACAACTTGGGTCTGGAAGTGCCCTACCGCAAGGAAGGCCAGCCCCACTACTACCGGCCCGACTTTATCGTCCGCGTGGACGATGGTCATGGCGATGACGACCTGTTGAATTTCGTGGTTGAAATCAAGGGTTATCGTGGCGAGGACGCCAAAATCAAGAAGGAAACCATGCTGACCCACTGGGTACCCGGCGCGAACCGGCTCGGTGTCCATGGCCGCTGGGCCTTTGCCGAATTTGCAGACGTTTGGCAGATGCAGGATGATTTTGCCAAACGGGTGCAAGAAGCATTCGACAAAATGCTGGCTGACGCGAGAGCAAACGCATGAAATTTGAAATCTTCAAACCTGGCCGCTGGCACCAGCGGTTGCAATACAAGAGCTTCGAGCCGGCACCCGTCAATCACGAGTGGCATTGGGAAGACCCGCAGATCAACGTACTGCTGGAATCGGCCAACCGCGCCTTGGGCGAACTCAATGCCTATTCGCTGATCGTGCCGGACATCGACCTGTTCATCGAGATGCACGTGGTCAAGGAAGCGCAGACTTCCAGCCGCATCGAAGGCACCAACACTGGCATCGAAGAAGCCGTGCTGTCGGAAGATCAGGTCAAGCCGGAAAAGCGCGACGATTGGCGCGAGGTGCGCAACTACATCGACGCAGTCAACTACGCCATCGCCGAATTGAGGAGTCTGCCGCTGTCCAATCGGCTGTTGCGGCAGACGCATGAAATCCTGATGCGGGGCGTGCGCGGAGAGCACAAGCAGCCGGGCGAGTTCCGCGTCAGTCAGAACTGGGTCGGCGGCTCCAGCCTAGCCGACGCCGCGTTCATTCCGCCGCACCACGAAGGGGTGTCCGAGTTGATGGGCGACCTGGAAAAGTTCTGGCACAACCAGGCCATCACCGTGCCGCACCTGATCCGCCTGGCCATCAGCCATTACCAGTTCGAGACCATCCATCCCTTTCTCGACGGCAATGGCCGCATCGGGCGCCTGATGATTCCCTTGTATCTGGTCAGCCACGGCTTGCTCGCCAAGCCCTCGCTGTACCTGTCGGATTTTTTTGAACGCAACCGTGGCAGCTACTACGATGCCCTGACCCGCGTGCGTGTCTCTGGCGACCTGATCCACTGGGTGCGTTTCTTCCTGCAAGGCGTGGCCGAAACCTCGGCCAAGGGGCGCGACACCTTCGGCAAGATTCTGAATCTGCGCACTGACGTGGAGCAGCGCATCCTGGCCTTGGGCAAGCGCGCGCCCAACGCCCGTGCCGCCCTGAATCTGCTCTACCGCCGCCCGCTGGTCGCTGCTACCGATCTGGAACAGTCCCTTGATGTGTCCAATCAGACCGCCCAACTCCTGCTTGGTGACTTGATGAGGCTGGGGATATTGACGGAAATCACCGGACAGATGCGAGGTCGGTTGTATGCGTTCCAACCTTACCTTAGCTTGTTTCTTATGTAAGGGAAACCAATTTCCCTTACATAAGCTTCGTCACTAATCAAGAATTGCCTCCCATGTCCACCCGACAACCCAAAGCCCCTCTCGTCATCGACACCATCAAGCACGATGGCGCCACGCGCAAGAACATTCCCACGGCCGAATACCAGTCGGTGATGCAGAAAGAAGAACAGGCTCCGATCCGCGTCGCCTACGAACGCCTCAACCGCGACCTCGACCCGCAACTCGTCTGGCGCGGCAAGGATCAGCAGGACTGGAGCGAACTCGTCGTCAACGCGCCGCCGCTCTATATCCAGGAGAAGGTACACCCCAAGGTACTGATCGACGATCTGCGGCAGGAGACCGAGCGCCAGCGCGAAGCCTTGGCGCGCGGCAGCGGCCAACTCAACCAGCAGGTGGACCTGTTCGCCGACTTCAACGGCCTGCCTAACGACAACGCGCGTACCGAGTTCTACCAACACGACGCCCACTGGGCCAACCGGATGATCCTGGGCGACAGCCTGCAAGTGATGGCGAGCCTGGCCGAGCGCGAGGGCCTGCGCGGAAAGGTGCAGTGCATTTATTTCGATCCGCCTTACGGGATCAAGTTCAACAGCAACTTCCAGTGGAGCACCACCAGCCGAGACGTGAAAGATGGAAACGCCCAGCACATCACGCGGGAACCGGAACAGGTCAAAGCCTTCCGCGATACATGGCGCGACGGGATTCATTCCTACCTGAGCTATCTGCGCGACCGGTTGACGGTGGCGCGGGATTTGTTGGCGGAAACCGGCTCGATCTTTGTGCAGATTGGGGAAGAAAACGTTCACCGCGCTCGCGCAGTTCTAGATGAAGTGTTTGGTGATGCAAATTTTGTAAGCCAGATCAACTTTAAGACCACAGGTGGCGCAGGCTCTCCAACTGGGGGGACTGAAACGCTTGCCTCAGTCAACAACTTCATTCTTTGGTACGCCAAGAACGGCACTGCAATCAAATATCGGCAGCCGTATCGAGTCAAGGGCGACCTATCTGGTGGCGCTGCGGCTTATAACAAACTGGATTTCTTCGACACAGCTGAGCGCCGGCCAGCAACAGAAGCCGAGAAGGAGGTTACACCTGAAGGTGCACGCTTGTTCCGCTGGGACAACTTGACCAGCCAAAGCTCTGGAGGCCCTCAATTCTTCGACGTTGAGCTGGAAGGAAGAGCTATTTCAGTTGGAAAGAGTGGTTGGAAAACAAACACCATAGGCATGGATCGTTTGAAAAAAGCGAAACGCATCGGGCTGGCAGGAAATACTCTGAGCTACATCCGCTACATAGTTGATTTCCCTGTCTACCCCATGAATAATTCTTGGGATGACACGGTCACGGCGGGTTTCGCGTCTGACAAACTATATGTAGTACAGACAAATCCGAAGGTAATCGAACGCTGCATCCTAATGACCACCGACCCCGGCGACCTCGTCCTCGACCCCACCTGCGGCTCCGGTACCACCGCCTATGTCGCCGAACAATGGGGCCGCCGCTGGATCACCATCGACACCTCCCGCGTGGCGCTGGCCTTGGCCCGCGCACGCATCATGGGCGCGCGCTACCCCTACTACCTGCTGGCCGACTCGCGCGACGGTCAACTGAAAGAAGCCGAAGTCACGCGTAAAGCGCCTTCCACCGCGCCCGTGCACGGCGACGTGCGCCAAGGCTTTGTCTACGAGCGCGTGCCGCACATTACCCTCAAATCCATCGCCAACAACGCCGAGATCGACGTGATCTGGGAGAAATGGCAGCGTGTTCTGGATCCGGTTCTTGGAGCCTTGGAGGAATCGTATGGGGAAGAATTGTATGAGTGGACGGTTCCACGGAAAGTTGCGGAGGAACTGGCCAATACCCATGTAAAAATTTCGCCCGATGATCTGGGCGTCCTTCTTCATGGAATCCCGGAGAAATCTCAGGGCTGGATTTCGGAATGCAGGATGAAGTTTGGCGATGTACTTCAATATTGGTGGAAGGCACGCATCGCGCGCCAGAAGGAAATCGACGCCTCTATCGCCGCCAAGGCCGAGTTTGAATTTCTCTACGACAAACCCTATTCCGACAACAAGAAGGTGCGGGTGGCCGGCCCCTTTACGGTGGAGAGCCTCTCGCCGCACCGCGTGCTGGCCGTGGGCGCCGACGACGAGTTGATCGATCCGGCCAACCTCCGCGTTGCAGAGCCGCAGGCCGAAGTCAGCGCCGAGCGTAATTTCGTTCAGATCATTCTGGAAAACCTCAGAAGCGCTGGGGTGCAGCAGGCGCACAAACAGGACGGGATCAGTTTCACCGCGCTTGTGCCTTGGCCGGGCGATCTGGTCTGCGCCGAGGGCCGCTATGCCGAAGGAGAAACAGAGAAGCGCGCCGCCATCTTCATCGGTCCCGAATTCGGCACCGTGGCCCGGCCCGACCTGGTGGCCGCCGCGCGCGAGGCGGGCGATGCCGGTTTCGATGTGCTGATCACTTGCGCCTTCAACTATGACGCACATTCCAGCGAGTTCGACAAGCTGGGCCGTATCCCCGTACTGAAGGCGCGCATGAACGCCGACCTGCACATGGCCGACGACCTGAAGAACACCGGCAAGGGCAACCTGTTCGTGATCTTCGGCGAGCCGGATATCGACATTCTCGATGCCGGCCCTGACGGCACAGTCGGGCAAGTGCGCGTAAAGGTCAACGGCGTGGACGTGTTCCACCCCAACACAGGCGAAGTTCGTAGCGACGGCGCCGAGGGTATCGCCTGCTGGTTCATCGACACCGACTACAACGAAGAAAGCTTCTTCGTCCGCCATGCTTACTTTCTGGGTGCTAGCACCCCCTACAAGTCCCTCAAGACCACCCTCAAGGCCGAAATCGACGAGGACGCCTGGTCCACCCTCAACAGCGACACCTCACGTCCCTTCGACAAGCCGAAGTCAGGCAGAATTGCGGTTAAAGTGATCAATCATCTGGGGGATGAGGTGATGAAGGTGTTTAAAATCTGATTATTCGGCAGAGGAGCAAATATATGATTACCAAACTGACTCTTCGCAACTTCAAAAGCGTGGGGGAAGAGGTCTACGAGTTCACGTCTTTTGATTTATTGGTTGGTCGCAACAATAGCGGCAAAAGCACCGTTCTTCAGGCAATGGCCATTTGGCAGTTCTGTGTGGATGAGTTTCTCCGTTCCAGCCGCAAGGGTTCCAGGGGCATCCAGGTCGTCCTGCCGAACTTCACCGCGCTTCCGGTTCCCGAATTCATTCTCCTCTGGAAAGACCGCACCGACCGAAAATACCCGTTTGACAAAACAACTGACAAAAAAAGGCAAGAATTCATCCTGATTGAAATTCTCTTGGAATGGAAGGACTCAGCAGGAAAAACGGATACTTTTGGTGTCGAATTACGCTACCATTCCCCGCAAACAATTTATGCCATCCCCTCAGAAGGTTGGGCCAAACTTCGAGATTGCGAAAATAATGGCAATTTGCCGCAAATTGCCTATGTTCCGCCATTTTCCGGATTGGAGCCTAGTGAAAAAAGGCTGGACGATCCTCCCATGCGCCAACAGGTTGGCAAAGGGCAGCCCGGTAGTGTGCTGCGTAATTTACTACTTAAAGTCAGTACGGCATCACCATCGAAACCCAAAGATAAGACTATTGATACTGCGGATCTCTCCGATTGGGATGATCTTGCTGATGTTGTACAACGCTGGTTCACCGTAAAGATCAGTCAACCGAAATACGATTCAACAAAAGACGTCTACATTACAGTAGAGTATTCCCAAGACGAAAAAAATTATGACATCATTGCCGGGGGCAGTGGCTTCCACCAGACTTTAACACTGCTTGCGTTTTTGTTTGGTTATAAACCAACCACCATTCTTCTCGACGAACCTGATGCTCATTTGCATGTCAACCTGCAACGGGAAATCCTCGACTATTTCAAGAAAAAGTCCCAGGAAAGAGGTATTCAGTTTCTCATTGCCACTCACGCCGAGGAATTTATTCGTGGAGTGGATGCTGGCCAGATCGTTTCCTTGTTGAAGCATGTACCCAATCGTGTCGACTCGACACCTGCTGTATTGCGTGCAATGGCTGATGTATCGAATGAAGAAATAACACGTTTGACAGGCTTTCCCTATATTCTTTATGTGGAAGGAGAAACAGACGAGCGTATTCTTCGTGCTTGGGCTGGCACCTGTGGAGCACAAAAAGCAATGGATAGAATTTGCTTCAAGGCTATGGGTGGCGGAGATAAAACCAACATGAAGAAATGCGCGGACGAGCATTTTACCGCACTGAAACAGGTTATCCCGACAGTCGAACGTCTCATGCTTTTTGATTTTGATGATGCTGACGGTGCGTTTCATCCCGAGGCGAGTAACCTAGCCTTATTCGAGTGGAAACGCAAAAACATTGAAAACTATCTTCTGGTTCCCGATGCATGGAGACGTGCAGCATTACTCAAACTCAGGTTGACTGAAGATGATCTTTTTTCCCAACCAATACTTAATATTATTGGACAATTCTTCCAAGACGAGAATTTGATTTTGCCACCAGGAAAGTCTTGGCGCACTGTCTCAGCCAACATTTTCTCGGCCGTCGATGGAAAACGCCTGTTGTTCGAAAATGACAACAGCTTGTTTCAACAACTCAAGCAGAACAACCCACCACTCCAGCTCATTCGGGAAGAAGTGGCTCTCACGATGACAGCGGACGAAATCCATCAAGACGTGCATGAATTTATCGGAAAACTGAAGCTAATGACAGGTACTTCCTGATTGAACTTCCCCATCGCCGGCACCTTCACCGACAACCTCGCCCGCCCGACGGCAACAAATTTCCTTGTTTGATCCCGCAAATGAAAACTTCCTCAAAAATCCATTCCAAAAACATATCTGACGGACAGCTTTTCATCGTCAGCGCGCCTTCGGGGGCGGGGAAGACGACGCTGGTGCGGATGCTTCTTGAGAAGCTTTCCGGAATGCGCCTGTCTGTTTCTCATACGACGCGCGCGCCTCGGGCGGGGGAAGAGGATGGCAGGGAATACCACTTCGTCGACAGGAAGCGCTTTCAGGAAATGGTTGGCTGCGGTGATTTTCTCGAATGGGCGGAAGTGCACGGGAATTATTACGGCACGACGAGCGCTGCCATCACGGCGGAACTGGCTGCCGGCAACGACGTGCTTCTGGAAATAGACTGGCAGGGCGCGCAGCAGGTGCGGCGGCGTTTTCCTTCGCTGATGGGGATTTTCATCATGCCGCCCACCCTGGAGGAGCTGGAGCGGCGTTTGCGGCAGCGCGCCACCGATGACATCGAGACGATTTCCCGCCGATTGGCGGCGGCAGTGGCAGAAATGCGCCATGTTGACGAATTCGACTATGTTATTATCAACGACGACCTGCAAACGGCTGTTTCCGGGCTTTGCGGGATTGTGCACGCGGCGCGGTTGCGTCTTTCCAGCCAGCGCGCGCGTCACGCAGACCTGTTTGCTTCCCTGTTTTCCTGAATTGTCACTTATAAGGTTTTTTTATGGCCCGAATTACTGTCGATGATTGCATCCAGCGCATTCCCAACCGTTTCCGGATGACCCTGACGGCTGCGTACCGCGCCCGCCAGCTTGCCGGGGGTGCGGCGCCTCATGTCGATGATGAACGCGACAAACCGACCGTCATCGCGCTGCGTGAAATCGCTTCCGGGCTGATCGGGACGGAAGTACTCAGGACGGGGCAACACTGATACGGAAAAATCCGTACAGGGAGTAAGGACGCAGTGATCGAGGCGAACGCCGGTCGAATGGAAAGCTCCGCCATTCATGGTGTAACAGGCAGTCCCAGGCGCAAGTGTGGATACCCAAGAGAATTCCGATATGCCCAGTGTGTCCGATCTGCCCGATATTGCCGACAGCGCGGCGCCGGAATCGCTCGCCAGTCTGTCCGATCCGGCCTATCAGGTTTTTCTCGATAGCCTCAATTACCTTACGCCGGAAGAAATCCTCCGCATCCGGCAAGCCTACGCCTTCAGCGAAATTGCACATGCCGGGCAGAGGCGCTATTCCGGCGAACCCTACATTACCCACCCGCTCGCAGTTGCCGGCGCACTGGCCGAATGGCACATGGACGCGCAGGTGCTCATGGCTGCGCTGCTGCACGATGTGGTCGAAGATACCGGCGTTACCAAGGCCGAAGTTGCGCGTCGTTTCGGCAAGCCGGTCGCCGATCTCGTCGATGGCCTTTCCAAGCTGGACAAGATCGAATTCCGCTCCTATCAGGAAGCGCAGGCGGAGAATTTCCGGAAGATGCTGATGGCCATGGCGCGCGATTTGCGCGTCGTGCTGATCAAACTCGCCGACCGGCTGCACAATCTCCAGACGATGGCCGCCGTGCGTCCCGACAAGCGGCGCCGGATCGCCGGGGAAACCCTCGAAATCTACGCGCCGATCGCCAACCGCCTGGGGCTGAACAAGCTGTACCGGGAGTTGCAGGACACTTCCTTCCAGTTGATCCACCCGATGCGCGCCCGTGTGCTGGCGCGCGCGATGAAAGCGGCGCGCGGCAACCGGCGGGAACTGCTCGCGCTGATCCTCGACGGAATCAGCCGGAAGATGCACGAGGCCGGGATCGCGGCGCAGGTCTTCGGACGGGAAAAGAGCCTCTATTCGATCTACCGCAAGATGACGGAAAAGAGCCTTTCCTTTTCACAGGTGCTCGATATCTACGGGTTTCGCGTCATCGTCAAGGATCAACTCACCTGCTATCTGGCGCTGGGCGTGCTGCATTCCCTGTACAAGCCGATTTCCGAGAAATTCAAGGATTACATCGCGATTCCGAAGGCCAACGGTTATCAATCCCTGCACACCGCGCTGATCGGGCCATACGGCACGCCGATCGAAGTCCAGGTCCGGACGCAGGAAATGCACCATATGGCGCAGGAGGGCATCGCTTCGCACTGGCTGTACAAGGACACCGAAAGCAGCGGCGCCGACCTGCAAGTGCGCACGCACAAATGGCTTGAATCGCTGCTCGAACTGCAAAGCACCGCTGGCGATCCGACCGAATTCCTCGAACACGTCAAGATAGACCTCTTCCCCAACGAAGTTTACGTATTTACGCCCAAGGGCAAGATCATGGAATTGCCGCGCGGCGCCACTGCGATCGACTTTGCCTATTCGGTGCATACCGACATCGGGAACCACTGCATCGCCGCGCGCATCAATAACGAACTGATGCCGCTGCGTACCGAACTCAAGAATGGCGACCAGGTCGAAGTCATTACCGCGCCGTATGCCACGCCGAATCCGGTCTGGCTCTCCTACGTGAAGACCGGGCATGCCCGAGGCAGGATCCGGCATTTCCTGAAAACAATGCAGCAGGAAGAATCCGCGCGCCTGGGCAGGCACCTGCTCAGCCAGGAACTCCAGGACATCGGGATTCAGATCGACGAAATCCCGGAGCAAACCTGGGAAGACATGATGCGCATTTCCGGGCTGCGCTCGGCGCAGGAACTCTTCACCGAAATCGGGCTGGGCAAACGGCTGGCGGCGGTCGTCGCGCGGCGTTTGATCTCCCAGGATGTTTCCTTGCAGAACGAGGCCATGGCAACGCCGGCCAGCATCGTCATTCGCGGCACCGAAGGCATGGCGGTGCAGCTTGCCCCCTGTTGCCGCCCGATTCCGGGGGATGCCATCATCGGAATGATCAAAAAGGGCCAGGGGCTTGTCATCCACATCCACGACTGCCCCTACGTCCGCAAGCTGATGAGCAGTGAACCGCAAAAATGCCTCGATGTCGAATGGGCGGCGGCGGCAGAAAAACTTTTCGATGTCGGCATCCAGATCATCGCCAGGCGCGAGCGGGGCGTACTGGCCAAGATCGCTACCTGTCTTGGAGACGCGGGTTCCAATATCGAAAGCGTCAACATGGAAGAAAAAACCGTAGATGGCGGAGTCTCCGCCCTCAATTTCATGATCCAGGTCGCCGACCGCCGCCATCTGGCAAACGTCATGCGCGCATTGCGCCATGTGCCCGGCGTTATCAGGATTTCGCGCATCCGGGCGGAATGACTTCCTGAAAATTTCTTCCAGCAGCCCTTCTCAAAAACACCGGAACGCGCTGTGCATATCCTCATTCTCGGCGCCGGAGTCGTCGGCGTCACCAGCGCCTGGTATCTTGCCCGTGCAGGGCACCGGGTCACGGTGCTCGAACGCCAGCCCGGCGCGGCGCTCGAAACCAGCTTTGCCAACGGTGGACAGATCTCGGTTTCGCATGCCGAACCCTGGGCCAATCCTCGCGCGCTCTCCAGGGCGCTGCACTGGCTCGGGCGCGAAGACGCCCCCCTGCTGATTCGCGCCTACGGCGACCCCAAACTCCTTTCCTGGCTGCTGCGTTTCCTGCGCGAATGCCCCTCTCCCCGGGTACGCGCCAACATCCGCGCCATCGTCTCACTGGCGCTCTACAGCCGCCGTTGTTTGCAGACGCTGCGCGAAGAAATGCGCCGGGAAGGCGGCGCCATCGACTACGATCACCTGGAACGCGGCATCCTGCATCTCTACACCGATGACGAAGAATTCGCCGCTGCCCTCGGGGCGGCTGCGCTGATGCGTGAATTCGGCTGCGAGCGGCGCGTGATCGGCCTCGACGAATGCCTGAAGCTCGAACCTGCGCTCGAAGGAGCGCGCCGCCTGCTCGTCGGCGCGGATTACACGGCGGACGACGAATCGGGCGACGCGCACCGCTTCACCCGTGAACTGGCGCAACGCTGCGCCGCGCTCGGCGTCGAATTTTGCTACGGCGTGGCGGTGCGTCGCCTGCGCATTCTCGGCGGCCTCGTTGAAGGCGTCGAAATCGACGCCTCCCCACCGGACGAAACCATCCACGCCGATGCCTACATCATCGCCGCTGGCAGCGAAACCCCGAGGCTCCTCTCCCCGCTCGGCATCCGCGTGCCGATCTACCCGGCCAAGGGTTACTCCGCCACCATCCCGCTTTCCGGAACCAGCGTCGCCCCGTCCGTCAGCCTCACCGACGACGGCCACAAACTCGTCTTCTCCCGCCTCGGACAAAGACTGCGGGTCGCTGGCACCGCTGAATTCAATCGCTACGACAAAAGCCTGAACCCCGAACGTTGCGCCGCCCTGATGCGGCGGACCCTCGAATTTTTCCCCGCGCTCGCCCCGGCGGAGGAACCCGCCTTCTGGTGCGGACTGCGCCCTGCGACGCCTTCCAACGTCCCTCTCATCGGAAATCTGCGCGCTCCCAACCTCTGGATCAATTCAGGACACGGCACCCTCGGCTGGACCCTCTCCTGCGGCTCGGGCGCGGCGCTGGCCGACCTGATCGGCGGCCGCCGCCCCGAGCCGGAATTTCCGTTTTTATCTGCCGGCATCCGCCAGTAAGCACATGCTTTCCCCTGCTCCTTCCCCGCCCTTGTGGATCGACACCCACTGCCACCTCGACGCTGCAGAATTCGACGCTGACCGCGAACAGATCGCCGCAGCGGCGGGCGCGGCGGGCGTTGCGACGATGATCGTGCCCGCAGTGGGCATCCACAACTTCATCGCGGTAGAAGACTGCTGCGCGCATTTTCGGAGCCTGCCCGCCTGCCTGCCCGCCTACGGCATCCATCCCATGTATGTAGACGACGCCGAAGAGGAATACCTCGACCTCCTGCGCCAATGGCTGCAAGAAGCGCTGGACGACCCGCGCACTCTGCGTCCCGTCGCCATCGGTGAAATCGGGCTCGATCATTACCTTCCGGACTCCGACCCGGCGCGGCAGGAATTCTTCTTCGTCGAGCAACTCCAGCTCGCCCGCGAACTCGGCCTGCCCGTCCTGCTCCACACCCGCCGCGCGGTTGACGCCGTCCTCAAGCAATTGCGCCGCGTTTTCGGCGCCCGCTCCTCTCTCCCCGGAGGAGTCGCCCACGCCTTCAGCGGCAGCCCCCAACAAGCCGAAGAATTCCTCAAACTCGGCTTCAAGCTCGGCTTCGGCGGCGGCATGACCTGGCCGCGCGCCACCCGCCTGCGCGCCCTCGCGGCGAGCCTGCCGCTGGAGTCCATCGTCCTCGAAACCGATGCCCCGGACATTCCGCCCTCCTTCGCGCAAGCCTCTCCCCAGTTCCCCCGTCCACGCAACGAACCCGCCTGGCTCCCGCGCATTGCCCAAACCCTCGCCGAGTTGCGCGAAATCCCGCTTGATCGCATCGCCACCCAAACCCGGGCAAACGCCTGCTCGGTGTTGAACCTGCCCATTTTCTAAATTTGTTTAAATAATTATTGAATAAAAATCACTACTGTAGCCAAACATTATTTAAGTAAATTTAGAAAATTGGGCGAGATTTGATTCACGCGACGATACGCCTTGCTTCGTAGGGGCGGATGGCAATCCGCCTGCCCCCATCGTGCGGCGCAAAGCGCCGGAAATACGGAGAACGGGCGACCACAGGCCGCCCCTACGAAAAGCTCGTTCTTCACGCGATTTGCCATGCGCTGCGATCCGTAAAATTTTCTAAATTTGTTTAAGTAATTATTTGATAAGACTATTTACAGTAGCGAAACATTATTTAAACAAATTTAGAAAATTTCCGGGTTTTTTCTTCCTTCACAAACCGCCATCCGGAATATTCCGGGCGGGGTATAGAATGTTCGTTTTTTGCAAATGCCCGGCATTGCCCTTTCTGCCCTTTCCTTCTGGAGATCCTGATGTCGCAAACCTCTTCGCAAAGCATGCGGATCCTGCTCGATCAAAGCGAGATTCCGACCCACTGGTATAACGTCGCCGCCGATTTGTCGACGCCGCCTGCGCCGCCGCTCGGCCCGGACGGGAAGCCGGTTTCGGTCGAGAAGATGGCGGAAATCTTTCCGATGAATATTCTCGAACAGGAAATGAGCCTTGAGCGCTGGCTGCCGATTCCCGAAGAGGTGCGGCAGATTTACGCGCTCTGGCGTCCCGCGCCGCTGTGCCGCGCGACGCGGCTGGAAGCGATGCTGAAAACGCCAGCGAAAATTTTCTACAAGAACGAGAGCGTCTCGCCCGCCGGCTCGCACAAGCCGAATTCGGCGGTGGCGCAAGCCTGGTTCAACCACGCCGCCGGAATCCGCCGGATGACGACCGAGACCGGAGCGGGGCAGTGGGGGTGTTCGCTCGCCTTCGCGGGGCAGATGTTCGGTATCGAGGTGCGCATCTATATGGTGCGGGTGAGCTACGACCAGAAGCCGTTTCGCCGTTCGATGATGCGCACCTGGGGCGCGGAAGTGTTTGCCAGCCCAAGCGAGTTGACACAGTCCGGACGCATGGCGCTGGCGCAGGATCCGAATTCCGAAGGTTCGCTCGGCCTGGCGATTTCGGAAGCAGTCGAGGAGGCGGCCTCGCGCGCCGATACGACCTACGGCCTGGGTTCGGTGCTGAATCATGTCGTTTTGCATCAGACGATCATCGGGCTGGAGGCGAAAAAGCAATTCGAGAAGATCGGGCTTTATCCTGACATCATCATCGGCCCCTGCGGAGGAGGCTCTTCCTTCGGCGGAATCGCCTTTCCTTTCCTTGCCGACCGTGCCGCTGGCGACAAGCGCGCAAACAACCTGCGCTGCATCGCCGTCGAGCCGACTTCGTGCCCGACGCTGACGCGCGGCGCCTACGCCTACGATTTCGGCGACGCTTCCGGCTATACGCCGATGATGAAGATGTTTACCCTCGGGCACGATTTCATGCCGCCCGGAATCCATGCCGGTGGGTTGCGTTATCACGGCGCTTCGCCGCTGATTTCGCAGCTTGTGCGCGAGAAGCTGGTCGAGCCGGTCGCGGTGCCGCAGCTTGCGACCTTCGAGGCGGGCACCCAGTTCGCCTGCGCCGAGGGGATTATTCCCGCGCCGGAATCGTGCCACGCGATCCGCGCCGCAATCGACGAAGCCTTGCGGTGCAGGGAGACGGGCGAGGAGAAAGTCATTCTCTTCAACCTCACCGGCCACGGCCATTTCGATATGGCGGCCTACGACCGCTATTTCTCCGGCGCGCTTGAGGATTACGAGTACCCGGCGGCGGCCATTGCCGCGTCGCTGGCGCATCTGCCCAAGGTCGGCTGATTTCGTCCGGAGAACAACGATGTCATTGCGGCGGCTGCGTCCCTTCGTATTGCTGCTTGTCGCCGCCAATATTGTGTTGTTCGCCTGGGGGAACGGTTATTTCGGCGCGGCATCCTCGCCGGAGGCCGGGAACCTGCGCCAGGAGGTTCACCCGGAACGATTGATCATCGTCGGCAATGAAGCAGGCGGCGCTGCTCCGGCGCCCGCCGCTCCTTCCGAAACGGCTCCGCCGCCAGCGCCTCCGGATGAGAAGGCTTCTGCGGAAGAGCAAGCGCCCACCGTGCCTTCTCCGTCCGCGAAATGCCTGGCCTGGTACCGGCTTTCGGATGCGAATGTGAAGCGCATCAGCTCCCTGCTCAAAAGCAAGCACCCCTCGCTCAAGCTTGTCACCAGTACGAACAGCGCGGTGGCGACCTGGTGGGTTTATATCCCGCCGCTGCCCAACCGCGCGGCAGCGGAAAAGAAGGCGGTAGAACTGAAGGAACTCGAGGTGCCGGAATACTTCATCGTCCAGGAAGAAGGGCCGCGCCATTATGCAATTTCACTCGGGATTTTTTCCAACGAGTCCGCCGCGCGGGAACGCCTGAAGGAGTTGCAGAACAAGGGAGTGCGCAGCGCCCGCATCGGTCCTCGCAGTTTTCATGAGGGACCGGCAAAAACGGTCGAGGCGCGCGGCAACGCGGAAACCGTCGAGGCCGCGCGCAATTCCGCAAATGCTCTCTCGCCGCCCTTGCACGCAAGCGCGTGCGAGGAGGCGGGGGAACACTGATTTTCCCGATTTCACCGCAAATACCTATGTTCATCATCGGACTCACCGGCGGCATCGGCAGCGGCAAAAGCACCGTTGCTGCGGGCTTTGCTGCGCTTGGCGTCGAGGTCGTCGATACCGACGCCATCGCCCACGAGTTGAGCACGCCGGGCGGCGCGGCAATTCCGGCCTTGCGCGCGGCCTTCGGCGACCGCGTCCTGCGCGCCGACGGCGGGCTCGATCGCCCGGCGATGCGCAGCCTCGTTTTTTCCGACCGGGAAGCAAGAAGGAAACTGGAAAATATCCTGCATCCGATGATCAAGCAGGAAGCGCTGCGCCGCTGCGCTGCCGCCTCCAGCCCTTATGTCCTGTTGATGGCGCCCCTGTTGATCGAGACCGGGAATTACCGGGCGGATTGCCGTCGCATCCTGGTCGTCGATTGTGGCGAGGCGGTCCGGCGGCAACGCGTCGCCGCCCGCGACGGGCTGTCGGCAGCGGAAATCGACGCGGTGATCGCCAGCCAGGCTACCCGCGATGAGCGCCTGCGCGCCGCCGACGACACCATCGGCAACGAGGGCGACCGGCAAGCCCTGGAAGCGCAAATCTCGGCGCTGCACCGGCGTTATCTGGAAGAGGCAGCCTTGTCATCCGGAAGATGACTTTGAGGGAGATAGGCAAGGTGTTCGATTTTTGGGGAGTCGCCTGCTCCGATGCGGGTTGAGCTTTCCCTGAAAATACTTCAGAATCGAAAGAATTTTTTCCAACACGGGCGCTGCGGCGGCATGATTACTTACGAATACCCCTTCAATGAGCGCACACGCACCTTGCTGCGCCTTGAGGATCTGTTCGAGAAGGTCGCCTACTTCATGCGCAAGGAAGAGGCGTATGAGCATCATGTGGCGCTCACTACCCTGTTCGAGATCCTGGAAATTTCCGGACGCTCCGATTTCAAGATGGATTTGATCCACGAACTGGAGCGCCAGCGCCAGACATTGCAGGCATTTCGCAATAACCCGGAAATCTCGGAAGAAGTGCTCTCCCGCGCCCTGGCCGAAATCGAACAGGCTTCCGCCGCGCTGCTCACCCTGTCGGGAAAGATCGGCCAGCAGCTAAAGGAAAACGAGTGGCTGATGGGAATCAAGAACCGCGCCGGCATCCCCGGCGGCGTCTGCGAATTCGATCTCCCGTCCTACCATTACTGGCTCCACCGCCCGGTGGAAATGCGCCAGGCCGCGCTTTCTTCCTGGCTGCAATCGCTGAATCCGCTCTGGAGCACCCTGTCGATCATCCTGAGATTGCTGCGCGCCAGCGGGAATACCGAAACCTATATCGCGAAAAAAGGCGCCTTCCAGCTTGTTCTGGGCGGCAGCAGCACCGCCCAGATGGTGCGCATTTTCCTCGCCCCGGAAATTCCCTATATTCCGGAAATCAGCGCGAATCGCTATGCGTTCAACATTCGCTTTACGACTTCCGACAGCAGCCTCCGCTCGCGTCCGTGCGACGCCGATGTCGGGTTTGAAATGACCTTCTGCGCGCTTTGACGCGCAATCTACCTCCGGGCCTTCGAGAAATACGCGTCCGCTGCCGCCAGCGTGGCCGCAATATCGCTTTCTTCGTGCGCTGCCGAAACAAAGCCCGCTTCATACGCGGAAGGGGCAAAATAATGACCGGCATCGAGCATCGCATGAAAGAAGCGGTTGAACGCTTCCTTGTCGCACGACATTACTTCCGCATAACTCTCCGGGCAGTGTTCGGCAAAATACAGGCCGAACATTCCGCCCACGCTTTGCGCCGAAAAGCGGATGCCATGCCGTTTGGCGCTCTCGTTGAGGCCGTCGACAAGCTGGCGGGTGCGCTTTTCCAGCGCCTCGTAGAAGCCCGGCGCCGAAATTCCGTCAAGCGTCGCCAATCCGGCTGCCACCGCCACCGGATTGCCCGAAAGTGTGCCGGCCTGATATACCGCCCCCAGAGGAGCGATATGTTCCATCAGCTCGCGCCGCCCTCCGAACGCCGCTACCGGCATTCCTCCGCCGATGACCTTGCCCAGGGTGAGCAGGTCCGGCTCGATTCCGTAGAGTCCCTGCGCTCCGCGCGGCCCAACCCTGAAGCCCGTCATCACTTCGTCGAAAATCAGCACCGCGCCATGGCGGGTGCATAAATCGCACGCGGCCTGCAAAAATCCGGGGCGCGGCGCGACAAGATTCATGTTTCCCGCCACCGGCTCGACGATCAACGCGGCAACACGATCCGCATGTTCCGCGAACGCCCGTTCGAGTCCTTCGGTGTCGTTATAGTCGAGCACCAGGGTGTGCCGCGCCAGATCGTCGGGAACGCCCCCCGAGGAAGGATGCCCGAAGGTCAGCAGGCCGGATCCCGCCTTTACCAGCAGGCTGTCGGAATGCCCGTGGTAACAGCCCTCGAACTTGATCAGCAGGTCGCGCCCGGACGCGCCGCGCGCCAGGCGGATCGCGCTCATCGTCGCCTCGGTTCCGGAAGAGACCAGGCGCACCATTTCCATGCACGGCAGCAACGCGCACAGGCGTTCGGCCATTTCGACCTCAAGCGCCGTCGGCGTGCCAAAGGAAAGTCCGCGCGCTGCCGTGTCCTGCACCGCGCGAATCACATTCGGGTGTGCGTGCCCGAGGATCAGCGGCCCCCAGGATCCGACATAGTCGGTATAGCGTTTTCCGTCTTCATCCCAGACGTGCGCGCCGCGCCCTTCACGCAGAAAAGGGGGAATGCCTCCGACGGAACGGAAAGCGCGGACGGGAGAATTGACCCCCCCTGGAATGCGACGCTGCGCAGCGTCGAATAGTGCCTGATTACGGGATGTCATTGGGATTCCTCATGGGTTGAACAGTGATTGATAGGCGGCGGCGCGCGCTTCGGGCCGCGCCGCCAGGAAAAGATCGCTGGATACCGCCAGCAGCGAGGCTCCGGCGCGCAACAACTCCGGCGCATTTTCCAGCGTAATTCCGCCGATGGCGCAGATTGCGGGCGCGGCACGATCGAAGCCACCGGCGCGAAAGCTGGACAGGACTTCCAGCGGAGCCAGTTCCGCCTCCGGTTTCGTCGGAGAAGGAAAAAAAGCGCCGAAGGCTACATAATCCGCCCCTGCCTCCGCCGCCCTGCGCGCGCGCGCCGGATCGGCATGGCATGTCGCTCCCAACAGCTTTCCTTCGCCCAACGCGCGGCGCGCAACGGCCAGATCTCCATCCCCGACGCCGAGATGCACGCCGTCCGCGCCTGTTGCCAGCGCCAGCGCAAGATCATCGTTGATGATAAGACGAGCGCCATGCTCACGGCAACAATCCAAAAGCCGTGCTGCCAGCGCCTCACGCTGTCGTGGAGTGCGCCCGCTCTTGTCGCGGTACTGGAGCATCCGGACTCCGCCATTCAGAAGCTTTCCGGTCAATGCAAGCAGCAGGGTTTCGTCGTCCAGTTGCGGGGTAATCGCGTACAGCCCGCGCAGTACTGCGCCGTAGCTTGCGTCACTCGGATTCATGAATCCTCGCCCTGAAAAAACGGTCAGGCACTCCTTGCCCCTTCCCCGGAAAAAACCCGGCATTCAATGTTTGCCAGGTGTATTCCTGCGCGTCCACAACCGCGTCGACCATGCCCTTTCCCCATGCCAGACCAGCCGCCGCCGCGCTGGCAAGCGTGCATCCCGATCCGTGAAAATCCCCGGCAAGCCGCCGCCATTCATCGCAACGCAGGAGTCCTTCCCGGCCATAGAGCCGATTGCTGACAAGCGAGGATTTTTCCGGTTCTTCATGGGTTCCCGTGATCAGGACGTATTTGCATCCGTAGCCAAGCAGGTTTTCGGCGCACGCCGCCAGAGAAGCATCCTCCCTGCCAGAAAGACGCCGCGCTTCAATACTGTTGGGAGTCAAAAGGGTGACATGAGGAAGCAATCTTTCACACAGCACGGTTTTGATATCGCTGTCGGCCAGCCTGTCGCCGCGCCCGGAAGCAAGAACCGGGTCGAGCACCAGGGGCAGTTCCGGGTAGTCGGCAACGATGGCGGCAATCGCCTCGATGTTGGCGCGGCTGGCGAGGACTCCCACCTTGAACGCCGATACCGCAATATCCGCCAGCAAGGCGCGCGCCTGCGCCACGACACATTCCGCATCAACAGGAGAAATCGCGCTGACTCCCGATGTGTCCTGGACGGTAATTCCGGTCAGGACTGTCAAGGGATAACAACGCAGGGCCGCCAGGGTCATGATGTCCGCCTGGGCGCCCGCTCCACAGGAAGGGTCGCTGGCAGCAAAACTCAAAACCACGGGATAGGGGGAGTATTTGGAATGTCCGCAAGGGAAATTCATGTCATTTTTTGAGTAACAGGTAATTTAGCACGCATTTCAGGGGATATTTTTGGTACAAATCAACGAGCTTCGTTTAGAATTCAACAATCTGGATCAAGTTTTCAAGCGGTGAATATCGGCTACAGGACTGGGTGCGTCCGGCGGGTGTCAGGCAAATGGCGAGCCCGATGGATGTGCCGATAAGTTGAAATCTGGCGAATCATATGCCAGTTACTGTATAGTGCATAAGTTTTTCGTGCGTCGCCGCGTCGCTTCTGCTACAGACCGGTGAATTGCCGCTGGTCTGTAAATGTGGAAGGTAGCGAAACAGAATTTGTGGGGGCAAAGTGTGGTTGATACAACCAATCTGAAAGACATCAAAGTGATGGTCATTGACGATAGCAATACCATCCGTCGCAGTGCCGAAATTTTTTTGGTGCAGGCGGGGTGTCAGGTCTTGCTCGCAGGAGATGGTTTCGATGCGCTGGCAAAAGTCGCCGACCATCAGCCCGACGTTATTTTCTGCGACATCATGATGCCGCGCCTTGACGGCTATCAGACTTGTGCCCTGATCAAGAAAAATCCACGCTTCCGGAATACTCCTGTCATCATGCTTTCCTCAAAGGACGGCCTTTTCGACCGGGCGCGCGGACGTATGGCCGGATCCGATCAATACCTGACCAAGCCTTTTACCAAGGACAGCCTTCTGCAAACGGTAGCAGCTTTCGTGCCCTGACATTGACCCGCCCTTTGCATGAATCGGCGTTCCGGTATGGATATACATCTGTAAATTGGAGTAATCAGTAGATGCTTATCAAAAAAATTCTCGTTGTGGACGATTCCCCTACGGAACGGTATTTCATGGTTGATCTTCTAACAAAGTCCGGATACGAGGTTATCGTGGCGCAAAACGGAGAAGAAGGCATCGCGAAAACCAAGGAGGAACTTCCCGATCTGGTTCTGATGGATGTGGTCATGCCAGGTCTGAACGGTTATCAGGCAACCCGTACCCTGACCCGGGATGAGCGTACCAAAAACATTCCCATTGTATTTTTGACTTCGAAAAACCAAGAAACTGATAAAATCTGGGGACTGCGCCAAGGCGCACAGGATTATCTGGTAAAACCAATCAACGGCGCCGAATTGCTGGCCAAGATCGCCGCCCTTTAAAACACGACCCCCTTCCTACATGGCGCGCAAAAAACTTAACCTGAGGGAATTCCAGGAACGCCTTTCCGCCCATCTGGCCAGCGCAGCCGAGGGTGAGAGGGTTGCTGCGCTGCTTGGTGTACAGGCGGGAAACACCCGCTGGTTGGTTGACCTTTCGGATTCGGGCGAGGTTGTCCCCCTTCCTTCTCTCTCGACAGTCCCTTTGACGCAGCCGTGGTTTGTCGGCATTGTCAATATTCGCGGAAACCTGTATGCAGTGACGGATTTCTCCGCGTTCCAGGGGAAGGAAAGTACGGTTCTCACTCCCGCTTCGCGCTTGCTTCTGGTCGGTATCCGCCATGCAAGCAATGCCTCGCTGCTTGTCTCCAGAATTTTGGGATTGAAAAAGGTCGATGCGTTCACCCAACTCCCCGACGATGAGCAGGCTCCGGTCTGGGGAAGGCAAAATTTTGTCGATAGTGAAGGATTGCAATGGAAAAAACTCGACGTGGCCCAGCTTTTTGCCGACCCCGCGTTCATGGAAATCAGCGCATGATCCGAAAAAGCGCGATGTCTGATCTGAATTTTTATTTAACCTGACTTATATAGCCCGCCTGACTGGAGATGCGCCATGGCGTTTACCCTGAAATCGTCCTCTTCGAAGAAAAAGGATTCCGTATCGGTTTCGGCGCTCTTTGCACCGACCATCGCTGCGGATACCGATGACTCCGGGAAGAAACCTCAATCTTCGCTGATGGGCTTCGGACGGCTGGATCGCTATCCGATCAAGAAACAGTTCCAGATACTGGGGGGCTTGTTTGCCCTCCTTATCGTTGCGCTGTCCATCGTTTTCTTTTCGATTGGTCGAGGCGCCAGCCACAACACTGCCTATGTTTCGGCAACCGGCGAATTGCGCGTGCTCTCGCAACAGCTTGCCAGAGACACTGCGCGCGCCTTGCTGGGGGATTCCGCATCCTTCGAACAGATCAAGAAAACAACCGAGAAATATTCGGGGATATTGCACACTTTGACATCCGGCGGGCAACTGAGCACTACCAATGTTCCTCCTTCGCCCGAGGGCATACAGCCGAAGATCAGCGCACTGGCCAACCAATGGGAAACCGTCAAGAAACATGCCTATGCGTTCGGGGTCAATGAGCAGAGCCTGATCAATCTGAACCAGAATGCTGCCACCATCAGCAGTAAAAATACGCAACTTCTCGAACTGACGGAACAGCTCATCACCGAACAGCAGAAATCCAGTGCTTCCCCGCGCGAAATTGCCGTCACCTATAACATGACGATGCTTACGCAACGGATTGCCAAAAATGCCACCATCCTGTACATGAGCGACACGATACGGCCTGATATTTCGCTGATTCTCCAACAGGACATTAACGCTTTCGGAAACACGTTGGCAGTGTTGGACAGCGGAGGAACTCTCCAGGTTTCCCTTTTCGACAAGAGTGAAGAAACCTTCCATATCAATGCCCCGACGACGCCCGAGGCACGAAGGATTCTGAAAGAGTTGCAGACGCTGTTTGCAGAGCAAAAAGCGGCTGCAGACAACATCTACAACACGATTTACATCCTGGTCAACGTGAAACAGGATGGGCGCAGCATCGCCCAGCAGAGCGACAAACTGCTCGAACAGGCCGATGACCTCGGCACGGCCTACTATCAGACGGGGTTCAATAACGCATTTAATTCCCTGTTGGTCGGCGGACTGACGGCGTTGATCCTGGTTGTTATCATCCTGATGTTGCGCGCCTACCTGAAGGACGTTCAGCGCCGCACTGAAGAATCGGAACAAACCCGCAAGGAAACCGAGCGCCTCAACCGGCAGAACCAGGATGCCATCCTGCGTCTGATGAATGAACTCGGAGACCTTGCCGACGGAGACCTTACCGTCATCGCCACCGTGTCGGAAGACATTACCGGCGCGATTGCCGACTCGATCAACTACACGATCGAAGAACTGCGCATTCTCGTCGGACGAATCAACGACGCTGCCGGTCGCGTTACCCAGGCCACGGAAATGGCGCAGCAGAACTCCGAAGAACTGCTCGCTGCGGCCGAAAAACAATCGCACGAAATCCAGGAGGCCGGTCGCTCGGCGCTGGATATGGCGCGCTCGATGAACCAGGTTTCCAGCAACGCCAAACAGTCCGCCCAGGTTGCGCGGCAATCGCTTGCTGCTGCGGAAAAAGGCTCGCAGGCCGTAGAGGATTCGATCAAGGGCATGAACGAGATCCGCGAGCAGATCCAGGAAACATCGAAGCGGATCAAGCGCCTCGGCGAATCCTCGCAGGAAATCGGCGAAATTGTGGAACTGATTTCGGACATTACCGAACAAACCAACGTGCTGGCCCTGAACGCCGCAATCCAGGCGGCTTCCGCAGGCGATGCCGGGCGCGGGTTCACTGTCGTTGCCGAGGAAGTGCAGCGCCTGGCGGAGCGCTCCGGCGAGGCCACAAAACAGATCGCCGCAATCGTCAAGACCATTCAGACCGATACCCAGGATGCCGTTTCCGCGATGGAGCAATCAACTCGCGGAGTGGTTGCCGGCGCCAAGCTTTCCGATGCTGCCGGGCAGGCTCTGGCTGAGATCAGTGAGGTTTCGCATAGCCTTGCCAATCTTATCGAAACCATTTCGAGCGCAACCCAGCAGCAGGCCCGTTCCGCTTCCGGCGTCGCTACCAGAATGCAGGACATCCTGAAAATTACGGAGCAAACCACCGCCGGTACGCAACGTACGGCTGAAGCCGTAGGAGAACTTGCCAATCTGGCAACCGAACTCAAGGGATCAGTTGCCGGCTTCAAGGTGGCTTGAAAATCAGGGGAGCCAAGGTCTCATGGATGCTGCAACCGAATTCGACGTCGGCCCCTTGGCATGGGTGAAGGGTGAGATCGATCTCAGCCTTGATCGTGCTGGCGAGTCCTTGCGCCAATATATCGAGAGTGGCGAACTGGCCCAATTAAGGTCTTGCCGTACTCATCTGCATCAGGTCAGTGGCGCGCTCATCATTGTCGGCCTGGATGGAATTGCCCGGATCTGCAGTGCCCTTGAGAGCCTCCTTGAAGATGTCGAAAACGAAAAATGCTCCGTGGGCGCACCGGAGCTTGTCGACGTAGGAGAGCGCACCTTACAGGCGCTTCGCCTTTATCTCGACCACCTTCTTCTGGCAGGGCAACCCGATCGGCCTCTCCAACTGTTGCCGCTCTATCGGGAAATAGGCCAGCTTCAGGGCCATAGGCGAATTTCTCCTACGGATCTTTTCTTCCCCGATCTCAGTTTTCGTCCGCCCCAGCGCAGTACGCCTGTACCCGATTACTCTGCTGAAGAATTGAAGCAAATACTCCGCAAGGAGCGGGGGCGCTTTCAGCGAGGTCTTCTTTCCTGGCTGCATGGCACAAGAAAGGGAGATAACACTCGCACGGCGACCCTTGAGATGCGAGAAGCCATTCGTCGCATTGAAGCTACCCAGGAACAGCCGGGAGCACGCGCCTTCTGGTGGGTTGTACTCGGATTTCTTTCAGCATTGGCGGAAGGCGCCCTGAGAACTGATACCGATATTGATATCGGCTATTTCTGTTCTCGTATCGATTTGCAAATCCGGCGCCTTCTCGATGGATCGAAAAATGTCGCTGAACGCTTGATGCGGGATGCTCTTTTCCTGGTCGCGCGGGCTGCCGCCAATGGGAGCAAGGAACCCCAGGTTCATACGATCACCAAGATCTATCACCTGAAAGACAGCATTCCGACCGAGAGCACTGCAACAACGACGTCGCAGCAGGAACTGCAACGGCGGATGCGTGAAGCGCTTGCGCTGACCGAAGAAGCATGGAGCAAGTTCTGCACGGGCACCGGAAAGGCATTACCGCAGTTTCATACCCATGCTGCAAGCCTGTTTCTGATTGCGGAACAATTGGGTCACACGGATTTTCGCCGTTTGGCGCAAGCAATCGGCGCCGTTGCCAGTTGGCTCGGCGAAAGGCCCACGCGTTATTCCGAGGCTGTCGGAATGGAGGTTGCTACGGCGATCCTGCTTGCACACAACGCACAGGACAATTTCGGCAGCCTCAGCCTGGATTTCGCCCATCAGGTCGACGTCATGGTGGCGCGCATCCATGCCTGTATCGCGGGAACGCCACCCGTATCGGACAGTGGCGCCACGATCCTTGATGAAATATCCCAGCAGGCGCATGAAAAAATGCTCATGGCCCAAGTGGCACGTGAGATCCTGAACAACCTCGGGCAAATCGAACAAATCCTCGATGCGTTCTTTCGCGATCCCGAAAAACGCGAAAATCTCCCTGCTCTCGATCTCCTGATCGACCAGGTCATCGGTGCGCTCGTCATGCTTGGCGAGAATTACGCAGCGACCCAATTGCGGGACTGCGCCGAAAGGATCCGTCATTTCTCCGATCCTGATTACCAGCCAAACGAAGCGGATTTTGTCCATATTGCCGACCAGCTTTCCGCGCTCGGTTTCTTTATTGGCGAAATGCAGCATGGCGCTTCCAATTTTGAAGAATTTCTGAATCTCACTTCCCGGCGCGACAGGGCAAAGGGAACTGATTCTGCGGAAGAAGGCGAGGCTCAGGAAGCCTTTGGAAGCGTTGAAGCGGAACTCGAAAAAACGAAACATGAAGCGAGAGCCCTTTTCGAAGCGATCAAGGAGCAGCCACACGATCCACAACTGCGCGAGGATCTGAAGCAGAATCTCGAAAACCTCAGGAAAGATGCTGATCTGATTGCGGACAGCATGCTCGGGCTTCATGCCCAGGCAGCCCTGTCTGCCTTGTCTTCATTCGAGGAAACTCCCGACGCGGCTCCGAAGATAGAAAAAGCGATCGTGGAAGGCTTCAAGACTCCGGCCATCGTTACGCCTTCGGAAGAAACATTGCAACTTTCCCAGGCCAGCACCGAAGACCTGGATGCCGAGCTTCTTTCGATCTTTATCGAAGAAGCGAAGGAAGTTCTGGAAACCATCGTCCAGAGCGAAGAAGAACTGCGCGAGAGCCCCGACGATACCGAGGCGCTGACAACCGTACGCCGCTCCTATCACACCCTGAAGGGTTCAGGGCGCATGGTGGGACTCAAGGATCTTGGCGAAACCGCATGGGCAGTCGAGCAGGTTCTGAATCTCTGGCTGCGGGAGGAGCGAACGCCAACCCCCGAATTGCTGCAGCTTATCGGAAGTGCCCGGGCCGTTTTCAGCGCGTGGGTCGAGCATCTCGAATCGGGGCATCCGCTTCCCGATACCCGGGAAGTCGTGGCCCGGGCGGCATCCATGTTGCAGGGAACGAGTGTGCCGAAACCGCAGGTTGTTCCTGCGGCGCCTCCACCCGTCGCCTCGCCTGAAGATACGATTATTGTCGTGCCTTCCGAAGATCCCGAGCGTACATTCATCATGAATGTGCTCGATGGCCCCATACACGACATTCCTTCCTCCATCGAAGAGACGGTTATCTTCGACCTGGAAGCGACGGACATTCTCAGTGCCGTTCCCAAGCCCGATGTGCCTGGACTGCCCGTCGAACTCGCGCCCTTCATTGAAGCAAGCGAATTTGAAGAATCCCGCAGTGACCAGAAATCCGATACCTCCAGGAAAACGGGGCAGGAAGCCGCTGCTCCCGATATCGCGCTGGAATCCTCCCTGATCGACGGAGGCATCGAATCCATCTCGATTTTGGAGGATTCGCAGCCCGAGACGATCAATGTCGTCGAAATTTCCGACTCCACGGGGGACGCCCTTGCGGAACAGGAACCGGAAAGCATCACCGTCGGATTTGACGAACCGGAATCCGCTGATTTCGGCCTCACTTCCGATACGCAGGCGCTGGAGCAGGCGCCTGCTTCCATGCCTGCGGACGAAATGGTGGCGGAGGAAACCCCCGCCGTCGAAGAGATCGCCGCTGCGGAGGAACCCTCTGCCGAAACCTTGCCGGAAGCATCGGGAAAACCCCTGGAGCTGAATGTTTCTCCCGTACTCTTCAATATCTTTCTCGAAGAGGCATGGCAACATCTGGCGACCTTGCATCATGAATTCGGCAATTTCGAAATCGACCCCGAGCAGCCGACAACGCATGCAATCACACGGGCGGCGCACACACTGGGAGGCACTTCGGGAACGGTAGGCATCCTGGACATCCGTCACCTCGCCATTGCTCTTGAAAATGCGCTGTTGCGCCGGGATGAGTCCCTGGCGCCTGACAGCCCCGAAGATCTGGAAGTCGTGGGCAAAGTAATCTTTGCGCTCGAAGCAATGGTTACATCGGTCAGCAAGCAGTACGAACCCCAGGCCCAGCCGGAGCTTATTGATGCGCTGGGGCGGATCTATCCGCGTCCTCCCCAACAGAAGGAAACGCCTGCCGAACCCGCAGATTCTGCGTTCCGCCTTCCCCAACCCGAAAGCACATCGCCCCCGGTTACAGAGGCGGTTGCTTCCGACTATGCGCCGGAAGTGGAGATTATCTCTCCCGTTGCTCCCGGAGCTTCCGCGCTCCCCGCCTCGCCGCTGAAGGACGAGATCGACGAACAACTTCTGCCGATCTTCCTGGAAGAGGCCGAAGATCTTTGCTCGGGCATTACCGAGCATTTGAGAAAATGGCGGCAGCATCCGGACGATATCGAAATCAGCCGCGTTCTTCACCGCCAGCTTCATACACTGAAGGGCAGTGCGAGGATGACCGGCGCGATGAATCTCGGAGCGCTGACTCATGCCATCGAAGCCAAGGTAGAACAGGCGCAACATACCGGAAAACCTGCCCCGGAACTGATCGACGACATCGAAAATGCTTTCGATACCGTTGTCCAGATCATCGACTTCCTGGCGAACGGCGAACCGTTCGAAGCGGGACTCCCAACGACGCCTCTTGCTGCTGCCGATATCTCCGCCGAACCCGTTCCGGAAACGGTTTTGCGCGAGGAAGAACCCCTCGGGGAAGAAACACCTTTTGAACCGGAGGCAACCGGGATTTCTGTCCCCGAGGAAACGCCGGCCATTCCGGTCGAAGCGCCCTTGGCGGCAGCGGCAATATCCGCGCCCATTACCGTCGCGCCGAAGATCTCTCCGTCCGTTATCCCGTCTACGGCAAAAACGATTGTATTGCCCGCCGACGATTCCGATGAGTCTGTTACACAGCAGCACAACCTGCTGCGTGTGCGCGCCGATCTGCTCGACCGGCTGGTCAACGATGCCGGTGAATTGGCCATTACCCGTTCCCGCGTCGAAGGCGAAATGCGCAGCTTGCGGGAATCGGCGCTCAACCTGACGGAGAACGTCATCCGTCTGCGTCATCAACTGCGTGAGGTCGAAATCCAGGCGGAGTCGCAAATGCAGTCGCGGCACGCGCACGCCGAGGAAACGCACCTCGAATTCGACCCGCTCGAATTCGACCGCTTCACCCGCTTCCAGGAATTGACGCGGATGATGGCAGAAGCCGTCAACGACGTTGCGATGGTAGAGCACAACCTGCTCAGAAGCCTGGATGAAACCAATGCGGCGCTCCTGGCGCAGGCGCGGATGAACCGCGAGCTGCAACAGGAACTGATGAACATTCGCATGGTGCCCTTCGCAAGCCAGGTCGACCGCCTCTACCGCCTGGTGCGGCAGACCTCGAAGGAACTGAAGAAGCGCGCCAATCTCGACATTCGCGGCGACCAGCTTGAAATCGACCGTGGCGTTCTTGACAAAGTCATTCCGCCGCTGGAGCACATGCTGCGCAATGCAGTTGCCCATGGCATCGAATCCCGCGAGGAACGCCTCGCGGCAGGAAAACCGGAAATCGGCGAAATCACCTTGTTGCTGCTGCAGGAAGGCAACGAAATGATCCTGTCGCTCAGCGACGATGGCGCCGGCATTGATTTTGAACGTATCCGCGCGCGGGGCATCGAGGCCGGCCTGATCAGCGATACCGATACCATCGACCAGTCGATTCTCGTCGAATTGATTTTCCGGCCCGGAATCTCGGCAGCGAAAGAGATCAGCCAGATTTCCGGTCGCGGGATCGGCATGGATGTCGTTCGCACCGCAGTCACCTCGCTGGGCGGCCGCATCGAAATTTCTTCGACGCGCGGCCAGGGCTCCACCTTCCGGTTCTACATCCCGCTGACCCTGGCGGTAACCCAGGCATTGCTGATTCAGGCCGGCGCCAATATGTACGCCCTCCCGTCGGCCATGATCGAGCAGATACGGGAAATCAAGGCTTCCGAACTGGCGCAGATACAGGAAATCGGCGAAACCGAGTGGCACGGAAACCACTATCCCTATCATTTCCTGCCGCATCTGCTCGGCGAATTGAACACCTTGCCGGAAACGCACAACCTGTACTGGGTGCTGTATCTGCGTTCCGGGAACCAACGTGTTGCCGTACATGTCGATACCCTGCACGGCAACCAGGAAATCGTCGTCAAGAATATCGGCCCGCAACTTTCCCGCGTCGTCGGTATTGCCGGCGCCACCGTGCTTGGCGATGGACGTGTCATTCTCATTCTCAACCCCGTGGCGCTGGCAAGCCGTGCGCCATCATTGATGCTGATCGCTGCGGAAGCCTCGCTCCCCACCCCGGCGAGAGGAGTCATGGAAGCGCCGAAGGCGGTCACCCAACCCACGATCATGGTGGTCGACGACTCGCTGACGGTGCGCAAGATCACGGGGCGCCTGCTGGCTCGCCATGGGTATCAGGTCTTGACGGCAAAGGATGGAGTCGATGCGCTGGAGCAATTGCTCGACATCGTGCCCGATGTCATGCTGGTCGATATCGAAATGCCGCGCATGGACGGTTTCGATCTGACCCGCAACATCCGTTCCGATCAGCGCTTGAAGGACATCCCGATCATCATGATCACCTCGCGCACTGCCGAGAAGCATCGCACCTACGCCTTTGAGATAGGCGTCAACCATTATCTGGGCAAACCCTACCAGGAAGACGAGCTGGTGCATCTGGTCAGCGGTTACGTCAAGTCAAGGCGGCCTTCATAAGAAGCGCGAATACTTCGGATTGCCCACATAGTGCAAGCAGCGCCTTCAACCTGAAGGCGCTATTTATTTAAACAATTTTCCAGATTTGTTTAAATAATTCTTTAGTATGAATCCCTACTGTAGCGAAACATTATTTAAACAAATTTAGAAAATATTGCAAGAAAAACAAGGTAGTTGAAGAAAAAAATCAATACTCGATCCAGGCTCGAAGGGTTTTGCTGCACCCGGCTCATCCTGCAAACTTGCGGGCGCCTCCTTCGGGAGGCTGTGACAACAGGACAAATCAAAGGCTCTCGGGAGGGTCGTTCACAAAGTATGAGGATTCCCGGGAATCGCTATAGAATGAGGTTATGAAAGTCGTCAATCTTACCGACCATTTCCTTATCGCCATGCCGGCGATGGCGGATCCTTATTTTGCGAAAACACTGGTCTATATCTGCGAGCATAACGAACGCGGCGCGCTCGGCATCATCGTCAACCGTCCGATCGACATCAATCTTGCCTCGCTGTTTGAAAAGATAGACCTCCCGCTCAAGGCCGGCGGCTTTTCCGAAATGCCTGTCTATTTTGGCGGTCCGGTCCAGACCGATCGCGGATTCGTCCTGCACAGCCCTGTCGGCGGCTGGCAGTCGACGCTGGCGATCAATGGCAATATCGGCCTGACCAGCTCGCGCGACGTCCTGCAATCCGTCGGGGACGAGGGGCAGCCACGGGAAATCCTGGTTTCACTCGGTTATGCCGGTTGGGCGGCGGGGCAAATCGAATACGAACTGACCCAGAATGCCTGGCTTTCCGTTCCTGCGCAGCCGGACATCATTTTCAATCTCCCTTGCGAGGAGCGCCGCGACGCAGCAGCGCGCGCGCTTGGCGTTGATCTCACTCATCTCGCGGATGGCGCGGGGCATGCCTGAAACCGTGAGTGCCGCCTCCGGCGCAATTTCCGGAACCATCCTTGCGTTCGACTTTGGAGAAAAACGGATCGGAGTCGCTGTTGGCGAATCCTCGTTGCGGCAGGCGCATCCCCTGACCGTGATCCAGAACACAACCCGTATTGCACGCTTTGCCGCAATTGCCGCGCTGATCGACGAATGGAAACCCGTCCTCCTGGTCGTCGGCCTGCCTACCGCCCACGACGGTACTGCCCATGAAATGACCCAACGTTGCACGCGCTTCGGCAATCAGTTGCGCGGGCGTTTCAACCTGCCGGTGGACTTCGTCGACGAACGCTTCACTTCGATCGAAGCCGAATCCCTGCTGCGGGCCTCGGGACGCGGCACGCGCAAGACAAAGCCACATGTCGATGCGGTCGCTGCGCAAGTCATCCTGCAAAGCTATCTTGAGACTCCCCCGGTCGTCGCGTACGATCTCCGGAGCGTTTCCTGCGCCTTCTCCCCCATTTCCCCCTGATCCTTGCCTCCATCATGTCCCTTCCCGAATTCCCCGATGCCGAAGCCCAATGCCGGGCGCTGGCCGATTTGATTCGTCCCGAAATTTCTCCCGAAACCCTGTTGGTTGGCATTCACTCCGGCGGAGTATGGATTGCCGAACGCCTGTCCGGGCTGCTCGGGCTCTCCTCGGAAATCGGTCAGATCGACGTTTCGTTCTATCGCGATGATTTCGCCGAAAAGGGGCTGCATCCCCAGATCAGGCCGACCGTCATTCCCTTTCCCATCGAAGGCTGCCACATCCTGCTTGTCGACGATGTTCTCTACACAGGGCGCACCACGCGAGCGGCGATCAACGAACTTTTCGACTATGGACGCCCCGCGTCGGTGCGGCTGGCCGTCCTCGCCGACCGGGGAGAACGGGAACTGCCGATTGCCGCGCAATTCTGCGTCTGGGATGTGAGGCTTGACCGGGCACAGATTCTCGTCCTCGACAAGAACGGGGATCATCTATCGTGGAAGATCGAGCAATGACCAGCGCGCAAAGAAATCCGCAACTCAACGCCAACGGCGAACTTTGCCACCTCCTCTCGATCGGCGGCCTGCCGCGCGAGATCGTCGTGCATATTCTCGATACCGCCGAATCCTTTTTCGAGATTTCCGACCGCGATGTCAAAAAGGTGCCGCTGCTGCGCGGAAAGAGCGTTTTCAACCTCTTCTTCGAAAACTCCACGCGCACCCGCACCACCTTTGAAATCGCCGCCAAGCGCCTGTCTGCCGACGTCATCAATCTCGATGTGGCGCGTTCCTCGACCTCCAAGGGAGAAACGCTGCTCGACACCATCGACAACCTCGTCGCCATGCACGCCGATACCTTCGTCGTCCGTCACGCCACTTCCGGAGCGCCGTATCTGATCGCCGAGCATCTCGCCCGCACCGGGCGCGATGAGGTACATGTCGTCAATGCGGGCGACGGGCGGCACGCCCACCCCACCCAGGGCCTGCTCGACATGTACACCATTCGCCACTACAAGAAAGACTTCTCCGGCCTGAAAGTGGCCGTCGTCGGCGATATTCTCCACTCCCGCGTTGCCCGTTCCGATATCGATGCCTTGTCGACGCTTGGCGTCGAGGAAATCCGGGCCATCGGGCCGCGCACCCTGCTGCCGCCTCATCTGGAAGAAATGAATTCCGCCTGCGTTTCCGGTACCCGTGTGCGTGTTTTCAACGACATGAGCGAAGGCTTGCGCGATTGCGATGTTGTCATCATGCTGCGCCTGCAGAACGAACGCATGACCGGCGCGCTGCTCCCTTCGGCGCGTGAATATTTCCGCTGCTACGGACTGACGCCGGAAAAGCTGGCGCTCGCGAAGGCTGACGCCATCGTCATGCACCCCGGGCCGATGAATCGCGGGATCGAAATCGACTCTGCCGTCGCCGACGGGAATCAGGCAGTCATCCTGCCCCAGGTTTCCTTTGGCATCGCGGTGCGTATGGCGGTATTGAGCATTGTCGCCGGGAGCGGAAAATGAAAATTGCGATCAAAAATGCCAGAGTTGTCGACCCTCGCAGCCGGCTCGATGCCCTGCGCAACCTTTTTCTCGCCGATGGGCGCATCGCCGCCGTCACCGAAGTCAGCGTCGTTCCGGAAGGCTTTGCCGATGCCCGGCAGATCAATGCCAGCAACCTTCTCGTTTGCCCCGGCCTGATCGACCTTTGCGCCCGCCTTCCCGATCTTGAGAACGAACTCGCGGCGGCGGCAGCAGGCGGCATCACTACACTTGCCTGCCCGCCCGACACGACTCCGCCGCTCGACGAAGCCCGCCTGGTCGAGCGCCTCCGCCACCGCAGCGAACAATCCGGGCTGGCCCGCATGTTCCCGCTCGGCGCGCTGACCCAGGGGCTGGTGGGAGAAAAACTCACGGAAATGGTCAAGCTCGCCAATGCTGGCTGCATTGCCTTTTCGCAGGCCAGCGCGCCGCTGCCCGATACCCTGGTGCTCTGGCGTGCCCTGCAATATGCCGCCACTTTCGGTTTTTCCGTATGGCTGCGCCCGAAGGACGCCCGCCTGGCCTTTGAAGGCGCCGCCCACGACGGAGCGGTCGCCGCGCGCCTCGGGCTGCCCGGCATTCCCGTCAGCGCCGAAACGGTTGCCATTGCCACCGTGTTGCAACTGGCGCGGGATACCGGCGCCCGGCTGCATCTCACCCGCATTTCCTCGGCGGAAGGCATCGCGCTCATCCGCCGCGCCAGGGAAGAAGGGCAGGCGATCACCTGCGACGTCGGCATTCATCACCTGCATCTGGATGAAAGCGAGATAGGCTATTTCGACACCAACGCCCGCTTCGATCCGCCCTTGCGTTCCGCCGCCGACCGCGCAGCGCTTTCTGCCGCTGCCGCCGAAGGAGTGCTTGCCATCTGTTCCGACCACACGCCGGTCAGCGACGATGGCAAACATCTCCCCTTTGCCGAAGCCCTTCCCGGAGCTGTCGGACTCGAACTTTTGCTGCCGCTGGTCCTGCGTTGGGCCAAGCAGGAAAATATTCCGCTGACCACGGCGCTGGCGCGCGTCACCTGCGATGCTGCCGCAATTCTCGGACTCGATGCCGGACATCTCAGCCCCGGCGCGGCGGCCGACCTGTGCATTTTCGACCCGCAAGCCTCCTGGCAAGCCGGCGCGCAAACGCTGCGCACCCAAGGCAAGAACACTCCGTTCAGCGGGCAGACCCTGCGCGGCAGGGTGCAAATGACCTTCATCAACGGACAACTCGTCTTTTCCCGCTGAACCCTTTTCAGGAGATCATCCCCATGCAACGATTTCTTCCATGCCGCCTTCGGCCCTTTCTTCTCTTCCCGATGGTGGCGCTGCTGCTTTCCGCTTGCGGAGAATTTCAATCCAGGGAAGATGAAGAAACCAAAAAGAAAAACACGCTCGATTGCACGGCCAACAATCAGCGCTACCTGCTGCGTTTCCAGGACAAATACGAAGTGCGCCTTCTGATGCCCGATGGCGATCTGGTTTATCTCTACAACATGCCGACATCATCAGGCGCCATGCGCTACGGGAACGACATGATCGAAGTGCGCAGCCAGGGCCTGGATCTGGTACTCGTCCAGAATCTCCGCTCGACCAAAATGGATTGCAAGCCGTACAAGATCGAGGACGAGAAGCAGCGCGAGCAGGATCAGAAGAAATTGAAATAGGGGGGCGGCGCTGGATGTTCGCGCCGCAATGCCTTTTCTGGGGAAGGCGATATTGGTGGTCGGGGCGACACGATTCGAACGTGCGACCTTCTGATCCCAAATCAGATGCGCTACCAGGCTGCGCTACGCCCCGACGAGAGGCGCATTCTACAGAGAGTCGGCATTTTGGGCAATTCACGCGGCCAGCTTTTTGCCGTGCCGCACGCAAAGGGCGAGACATGGCGTAACAGGCGCCGAAGGCGCCCCGCATTGTGTAGGGGCGGGTGGTACGGGCGGGTTTCAAACCCGCCCCTACGCCGCCCCTACAGGAATCCCCAAGCTTCAGGTTGGGGTGACTCAAGAATTCTAAATTTGATTAAGTAATTATTTAATCAAAACCACTACTGTAGCCAAACATTATTTAAGTAAATTTAGAAAATCCATGCCCAAAACTTCCTCCAGGCTCGTAGCCTGTCCGCAATGCGGAAAGAAATCCCCATGGAATCCTGAAAATCCCTGGCGGCCTTTTTGCTCGGAACGCTGCAAGACAATCGACCTCGCCGCCTGGGCCAACGAATCCTATCGGGTGCCGCAGCAGGGCGGGGGCGACGAAATTCCGGATTCCGAAAACGGTTTTGGGGAAGGGGATGAGCGGCCTGTTTCTTGATCCGGCCCATAAATGGTGTGCAGGATGGGTTCCACTTCGCTCTCTCAAGAAATTGGATCCTGCGACTTCGCGCAGGATGACGGAGTGTGGCCCCTGACCCGTCATCCTGCGCGCAGCGAAGCGGAGTCGCAGGATCCAGAGGAAGATGCCAATCCCTGCTCCTGAGTTTCTTCGGCACGATTCGCGGCGGCAGGCCGATTACTGCGCTACCCATGCTGCGCGAAGCGCGGCGTAGTCGCAGGATCTGCCAGACGCTCCGCTTCAGGCCCTGAGCAGCTTTTCGTAAACCTGGAAATCGCCGGGGGCGTGGCAGCAGAAAATGACCGTTTCGGGTTTTTTTGCGTGCTCAAGAAAATTCCGGACGCAGCGAATGGCGATCTGCGCAGCCTCTTCGATCGGGTAGCCGTAGACGCCGGTGCTGATGCAGGGAAAGGCAATCGACGAAAGGTCGCGTTCTCCCGCCAGGATCAGGCTGCGCCGGTAGCACGAGATCAGGAAATCCTCTTCGCCGTGGCCGCCGCCCTGCCAGACCGGGCCGACGGTGTGGATCACGAAGCGGGCAGGCAGATGATAGCCACGGGTGATGCGTACCTGCCCGGTCGGGCAGCCGCCGAGCATCCGGCATTCTTCCAGCAATTCGGGGCCTGCAGCGCGATGGATCGCTCCATCGACGCCTCCGCCGCCTGTCAGCGAAGTGTTGGCGGCATTGACGATCGCATCGACGTCGAGGGTAGTGATATCTGCTTCAATTGCACGAATGTTGGCCATGGTGTTCCCTCGTTTTATGATGGCGGTCTGTGGGAATTTCTGTTTGGGACATCCTGCAAGGATACGCCTTATCTCGCATCACGAGAAGCCGTTTCGGGCAAATTCCGGCGCAGGACGCCGGGGTGAAGACACCCGTTTGTCTTGGACCGGCAGGATCAAAAATAACATGGCCGGCGCGTTGCCGCGCCGGCCATGGCTTTTTCATGCGAGAGCAGGGAGGTCTGAAAGGAGCAGACCGTCTCTGCGTTGTCTCCTCGCTCCTTTGGTTATTTTCCAGTTTTGAGTCACCCCAACCTGAAGCTTGGGGATTCCTGTACGGGCGGCGTAGGGGCGGGTTTGAAACCCGCCCGTACCACCCGCCCCTACACAATGCGGGGCGCCTTCGGCGCCTGTTACGCCAT
>WQZF01000008.1 GCA_009780885.1 Betaproteobacteria bacterium
CCATCACCTCTATCCCGAATCGGTACAACGGGCGGTGCGCGAGGCGGCGCGGCTGGCGCGCATTGAAAAACCGGTGTCGCCGCATGTGTTGCGTCATTCGTTCGCCACGCATCTGCTACAGGCGGGTTATGATATTCGCACGGTGCAGGAGCTGCTGGGCCATGCGAATGTGAGCACGACCATGATTTACATGCATATGCTCAACAAGGGCGGGCGGGGAATTTTGAGTCCACTGGATGCGTTGTAAATAAAATTTACGCGCTATTCGCTGGGGTTCCGCTCGCCACCCCGGTGTGCAGAAAGCGTAGGGTCTCTGCGCCATCAACACCGCCCGTCTCTCACCAAAGCAGCGGCGCAGGGCATCGGGGCTTTGCGCGAAGGCGCGGAGCAAGGCTCCTTGAACACCTGTCGAGCGCAATCCCTGCCATTCATGGCGGGGTCAGCGAGACATGGCCTAACAGGCGCCGAAGGCGCCCCACACTGTGTCGAGGAATCCACAACCTTCAGGTTGGGGTGACTCAAATGACGGTCTCTACGCGATCCTTGGAAATCAAAGGGGTCTTTTTTCCAAGCTCTTGTTTTTACGGAAAAATTTTCTAAATTTACTTAAATAATGTTTCGCTACTGTAGTGAATTTCATTGAATAATTATTACAGTAATTTAGAAAATTTGAACAGACAATCCCCCTTCTCGCGCCCCGATGTTCAATAAGCGGAAACCGGGGACAGCCAGCGGATGAGCATGGGCGGGGCGGTTTTTTCGTCGAAGCTGACCAGTTCCCAGGCGTCGCGTTCGGCGAGCAGGGCGCAGGCGAGTTGGTTGTTGAGGGCGTGTCCCGATTTGTGGGCGGTGAAATGGGCCAGCAGCGGGCGGCCGGTCAGATAGAGGTCGCCGATGGCATCGAGCAGTTTGTGCTTGACGAATTCGTCGGCGTAGCGCAGGCCGTCGGCATTCAATACGCGGAATTCGTCGAGCACGACGGCGTTTTCGAGTCCGCCGCCTTGCGCCAGGCCGTTTTCGCGAAGCCATTCGACTTCCTGCATGAATCCGAAGGTGCGCGCCCGCGCGATGTCACGGACATAGGAATGTTCGGCGAAATCGAATTCGGCCTGCTGGCCGGAGCGGTCGATGGCCGGGTGGCTGAAGAGGATCGAGAAATCGAGGCGGAAGCCTTCGTAGGGGGTGAAACGCGCCCATTTGTCGCCGTCCTTCACTTCGACCGGGCGCAGGATGCGCATGAATTTTTTGGCAGCGCCCTGCTCTTCGATGCCGGCAGACTGGATCAGATAAACGAAGGGCGCAGCCGATCCGTCGAGAATGGGGACTTCGGCAGCATCGAGATCGACCCAGGCGTTGTCGATGCCGAGTCCGGCGAACGCGGACATCAGATGTTCGATGGTGCTGACCCGGACTCCGTCTCGCTCAAGGCAGGAGCAGAGTCTTGTATCGCCAACGAGCGTCGCCAGCGCCGGGATTTCGACCGGCGGGTCACAATCGACGCGGCGAAAGACGATACCGGTATCGGCCGCCGCCGGACGCAGGACGATGTTGACCTTGGCGCCGGAGTGCAGCCCAACGCCGCTGGCGCGAATCAGGGTCTTGAGGGTGCGTTGCTTGAGCATATGCTAAAAAGGAAGGAACAATCTGACGAGTTTAGCACGGGGATCGCCTGTAAACAGCGATTGGCGCGGGTTTGAAGCGGCCCGCGCCTGAAATTTCTCATCGGCGGCGCAATGCCGCTGTAATCGGTTTCGCTGTCCGGCGTCCTCGTTCAGTCCACGTTTGGCTTGTGGAAATGATGGGTTTCGCTTCGCTCTACCCATCCTACATAAAATCCTCGTTCAGTCTGCCTGGCGGCGCAGGAAAGCGGGAATGTCGTAGCGATCCACACCGCTGTTCGACAGCGCCTCGGCGGTAACGCCAGCAGCCATGCCGCGTGCGCCGCGCCCACGAATCACGGTCGGGGTGTCGTACTGCGAGTAGTCGGACCCAATGGCCGAAGGCTGCGCGTGTTCGGTGCCGGTCGCTTGCAAAACCGGAATCGGCGTGTCGATCACGGTGAAGGACTGCCGCTTCATTTGCGCCTGGCCGAGGCCGGTCGCGACAACGGTCACGCGGATGTCGTCGCCCATTGCGTCGTCGTAGACCGCTCCGAAAATGATATGCGCGTCTTCCGCAGCGAAGGCGCGGACGGTAGCCATCACTTCGTTGACTTCGCGCATCTTCAGGTTGCGCGTGGCGGTGATATTGACGAGGACGCCCTTTGCGCCGGAAAGGTTGATGCCTTCGAGCAGCGGGGAGGCGACGGCCTGTTCGGCGGCGATGCGGGCGCGGTCAAGGCCGGAAGCGTAGGCGGAACCCATCATCGCCATGCCCATTTCGCTCATCACGGTGCGGACATCCTCGAAGTCGACGTTGACAAGTCCGGGGAAATTGATGATTTCGGCAATGCCGCCAACCGCGTTGCGCAGGACGTTGTTGGCGCCCTTGAAGGCATCCTCCATCGAGACATCCTCGCCGAGCACTTCCATGAGCTTGTCATTGAGAATGACAATCAGCGAATCGACATGCTTTTGCAGTTCGGCAATGCCCACCTCCGCGATTTTCATCCGCTTGCCTTCAAAGGGAAAGGGCTTGGTGACGACAGCAACAGTGAGAATGCCGAGTTCGCGCGCAATTTCGGCGATGACCGGCGCGGCCCCGGTGCCGGTGCCGCCGCCCATTCCTGCGGTCAGGAAAACCATGTGCGCGCCGCGCAGATGATCGGCAATCCGCTCGCGGTCTTCCTGCGCGGCGATCTTGCCCGCTTCCGGCTTGGCGCCAGCGCCCAGCCCGCTTTTTCCAAGCTGGATCTTGGAACCGGCAATGTTGCGCTTGAGCGCCTGGGCGTCGGTATTGGCGACGATGAATTCGACGCCGTTGACGCCTTCCCGGATCATGTGGTCGACAGCATTTCCGCCGCCGCCGCCAATACCCATGACCTTGATGACGGTTCCAACATCCTCAAAAGAGTCTTTCTCGATAATCTCGAACATAATCGCCTCCTCAAAAAAAGCGGTCCATTGAAAGGGTTCGTTAAAGTTGAAAACGCTTGTGCTACGGCCTTGCTCAAAGATTCTTCGCCAGCCAGGAGGTCACACGCTCCAGCCTTTGCTTGAAATTACGTGTTTCATGGATTTTCTGCCCGCGCTTTTTTTGCGCCTTGGCTTCCATCAGGAGGCCGTAGGCAGTGGAGAAACGCGGACTTTGGATGACATCGGAAAGCGTCCCCTGGTATTTCGGAGCGCCCAGGCGTATCTGCATGTGCATGACTTCCTCGCCCAGTTCGACCATGCCCGGCATCACCGCAGAACCGCCGGTCAGCACCATGCCGGAAGAAAGCACATCCTGGAATCCGGCCTGGCGCAGTTTTATCTGGATCAGGTCGAACAATTCCTCGACGCGCGGCTGGATGACGTCCGAGAGCGCACGGCGCGAAAGCTTGCGGCTGGGCCGGTCGTCGACTCCGGCGACTTCGAGCGTCTCGTTGTCGTCGGCCAGTTGCGAGAGCGCGTAGCCGTAACGGCACTTGATTTCCTCGGCGCCGCGCGTCGGCGTGCGCAGGGCCATTGCGATGTCGTTGGTGATCTGGTCGCCAGCAATCGGAATCACCGTCGTGTAGCGGATTGCGCCCTGCGTCCAGACGGCAATGTCGGTCGTTCCGCCGCCGATATCGACCAGGCAGACGCCGAGATCCTTTTCGTCCTCGGAGAGGACGGCGTAGGAAGAGGCCAGCGGTTGCAGCACCAGATCATTGACTTCCAGCCCGCAGCGGCGCACGCATTTGACGATGTTCTGCGCGGCGGAAACCGCGCCGGTGACGATGTGCGCCTGCACTTCAAGACGGAATCCGCTCATGCCGATCGGTTCGCGGATGCCGCCCTGGTCGTCGATGATGAATTCCTGCGTCAGGATGTGCAGGATTTCCTGGTCGGTCGGGATCGGCATTGCGCGCGCCGTTTCGATGACGCGCTCGACATCGGCGGCCGTCACTTCCTTGTCCTTGATCGCCACCATTCCATGCGCATCGAAACTCTTGATATGGCTTCCGGCAATGCCGGTGTAAACATCCTTGACCTTGCAGTCGGCCATCAATTCGACTTCCTGCACCACGCGCGAGATCGTCGCCACCGTTTCCTCGATGTTGACCACGACGCCCTTGCGCAGTCCGCGCGATTCCTGCGAGCCCATGCCGATGATGTTGAGCCTGTTTTCCGGCGTGATTTCGGCTACCAGCGCCACGATCTTCGCGGTGCCGATGTCCAGGCCGACAATCAGTTCCTTGCTATCCCTGCTCATGCTCTTTCCCGGTTTCCCGCTCTCCCGTTCCGGTATTTCAACGCGGCGCCTGGCGCTCTGCCGCTTGCCGCAACGCAAATCCGTTTGGATAGCGCATATCCACGATCGCCACCTTGGCGGCTTGGTTCGCCTCGGCGATGGTCGGGTAATACGTGACAAAGCGCGTCAGGCGTTGCGCCAACTGGGATTGCTGTTGCTCGCGCCCCAGGTTGATCCGCATTCCGTCGTCCAGCCGCACCTGCCAGGCCAGCCGCGACGAGAGGGCAACGCGCACCGGCGTCCTGCCGATGCTGCGCAATTGCGGCAGGAATTCGCCATAACGCTGCAATACTTCCGCCGCATGCCCGGGCGGGCCGGAAAGCACCGGCAAGGCCGCCAGGTTTTTCTGCATTTCCGCGACAGGCGGGGCCGAAAAAACCTCGCCGTAGGAATTCACCCACTCTTCCCCTGCCGTGGCCTTCTCTTCCCTCTCGCCCCAGACCGCCACCGCTTCCTGCTCCTCGATCGTGACGAGCAATTGACCCGGCCAGTAACGCCGCACGTCGGCGCGGCGCACCCAGGGCAGTTTTTCCAGCGAGCGCCGCAAGCTTTCCGGGCTGACATCGAAGTAGGCATGCTGCGGAATTTGCTGCACCACTTCTTCCAATTCGGCGCGCTTGACCGCCTGTAATTCGTTCGTCACCACCACATCGGTCAACGCAAAAGCGGGCAGGTGCGCCAGCGCCAATCCTGCAGCCGTCAGCAATCCGCCCAGCGCCACGACGAACAGGGAATCGGCAAGCGCATCCAGCAATTGGGGTCGATGCCACATTATTCATTCCAGGGAAGCCCGCGCCAGAATGGAAAGCACCAGCGTGTCGAAATCGATTCCTGCAGCGCGGGCGGCCATTGGCACCAGGGAATGAGTGGTCATGCCCGGTACGGTGTTGGCCTCCAGGAAATAAGCCTTGCCTGCCGCGTCGCAAAGAAAATCGACCCGCCCCCAGCCGCGCCCGCCGATGGCGGCAAACGCGGCCAACGCCTGCTCGCGCAATTGCGCCTCGCGCTCCGGCGGCAACCCGCAGGGGCAGAGGTAGCGCGTCTTCTCGCTCACATATTTGGCGTGATAGTCGTAGAACTCGCCCTCAGGTTCGATCCTGATGACCGGAAGTGCGGTTTCGCCCAGAATGGCGACGGTATATTCGCCGTCGACGATGCCGCGCTCGGCGATGATCATGTCGCCCGGCGGCGCCGAACGCACAGCTTCTGCATACGCGGCGGCAAGCGCGCCGCTTTCCTTGACCTTGACGACGCCGACCGAGGAGCCTTCGGAAGCCGGCTTGACGAACAGCGGCAACCCGAGCGCCTGTTCAACCGCAGCGAAATCGCTGTCCGCATCGAGCCGCCGGCATTCGGGAACAGGGAGCCCGAGGCTTTGCCAGAGCAGTTTCGAGCGCCATTTGTCCATGCCGAGCGCCGAGGCGAGGACGCCGCTGCCGGTATAGGGAACCCGGAACATTTCGAGCGCTCCCTGAAGAACGCCGTTTTCGCCGTAACCTCCGTGCAGCACGATGAAAGCGCGGTCGAATCCCTTCAGTTCCTCCAGGGCGCGTGTCGCGGGATCGAAGGCGTGGGCATCGACTTTTTGCCGCAATAGCGCCTCCAGCACACGAGCGCCGCTTTCCAGCGAAACCTCGCGCTCGGCGGAGATGCCGCCAAAAATGACGGCAACACGGCCAAAACCGGTGCTTTTTTCCTCGTTTGCGTTCATCTTTTTCGGATACGGTCCAGAGCTTGATTTCAAGTGTCTTGATGCTTCGATTCGGCCACGAAAACCCCTCCGGGTTTGATCGTCAAATTTGCCATCAAAATAAATTGGAATTTTATCATCGTCCAGAACTACAGCCGGTTCCAAGGAGAAATTAAATTCTTTAATTTAGAATAATGTGGGGTTTTTACATCGCCGGCATTCCCTTTTGCAAGACCGGAAAAAACGGAATTCGCGCCCCTTTCCGGGAGGGAATTTCCGCCATATCCAGAACCCGTTCCGATGCCTGGCATTTGCTCACTCCTGCGCCAGTTTTCCCGGAACGGCGCCGATCGATCCCGCGCCCATCGTCAACACGACATCGCCATCCTGCGCCAGCGCGGCGATCATTTCCGGCATCTTCGCCATATCCTCGACGAATACCGGCTCGATCTGGCCAGCAACGCGCAGCGCGCGCGCCAGCGCGCGTCCGTCGGCGGCAACGATCGGCGCTTCGCCCGCAGCGTACACATCGGCCAGCAGCAGGGCATCGACCGAAGAAAGCACACGCACGAAATCCTCGAAACAATCCCGGGTGCGCGTATAGCGGTGCGGCTGGAAGGCCAGCACCAGCCGGCGGCCAGGAAAGGCGCCGCGCGCTGCGGCCAGCGTCACTACCATTTCCGCCGGGTGGTGTCCGTAGTCGTCGATCAGCGTGAAACTGCCGCCGCCGGACAAGGGAATTTCGCCATACGACTGGAAGCGCCGCCCGACGCCCCTGAATTCGGATAGCGCCTGGATAATCGCCGAATCCGGCACTTGCAGCTCGGTTGCCACCGCAATCGCCGCCAGCGCGTTGAGGACGTTATGCGTTCCGGGCAGATTCAGCGTCACCGGGATGCGGCTGATGCTGCCATTGACGCGCACGCAATCGAAGCGCATCCGGGCGCCGTCCGTGGAAATGTTTTCGGCGTAAATCCGGGCCGAAGGGTCAAGCCCGTAGGTGATGACCTGCCTGGTGATCTGCGGCAGGATGGCGCGCACGTTGGCATCGTCGTTACACAGCACGGCGACGCCGTAGAACGGCAGGCGCTGGAGAAATTCGACAAAGGCCTCTTTCAGGCGGCCAAAATCGTGCCCATAGGTTTCCATGTGATCGGCGTCGATGTTGGTCACGACCGAAATGATCGGCGTCAGGAAGAGGAAGGAGGCGTCGGATTCATCGGCCTCGGCAACGAGGAAATCGCCGCTCCCAAGCCGCGCGTTGGCGCCAGCGGCATTCAGGCGCCCGCCGATGACGAAGGTCGGATCGAGCCCTCCTGCGGCAAGGATCGACGCAACCAGGCTGGTCGTCGTCGTTTTGCCGTGCGCGCCAGCAATGGCGATTCCCTGCTTCAGGCGCATCAATTCAGCCAGCATTTGCGCGCGCGGCACGACCGGAACGTTTTTTTCACGCGCGCGCACGACTTCCGGGTTGTCCTCACGGACGGCGCTCGAAACCACCAGCGCATCCGCGTCCCCGATATGCTCCCCCGCGTGACCGGAAAAAACGCGCACGCCGAGACTTTCCAGGTGCCGCACTGCCGCGCCCGGAACGAGATCGGAACCGGAGACCCTGAAGCCGAGATTGACCAGCACCTCGGCGATGCCGCTCATCCCGGAGCCTCCGATACCAACGAAGTGAACGTGTTTGATCTTGTGTTTCATATTCAATATGGGCTTTTGTGAAAATTGGAAAATTCCAGATTAAATTCCAGATTTAAATTAAATAATATTTGAGAAGTGTAGAAATATCCAGGCAATAATTAATTTCACATTGGAATCCGGATTTGCCTTTTTGTTTCACTCTTCACTCACTGTTTCGCCGCGACTTCCTCGCATATCCGCGCCACCGTCAGCGCCGCTTCGGGCCTGGCCTGCGCGCGCGCCTTTTCTGCCATTTCCAGAAGCTGCTCGCGCGTGTAGTTGCGAATCTGTGCAACCCGTTGGGGCTCAAGATCCTGCTGCGGGAGCAGAAACGCGGCGCCGCAACGCGTCAGGAACCGGGCATTGACCGTCTGGTGATCATCTACCGCGTGGGGATAGGGAATCAGCACGCTCGCCACACCCGCTGCCGCGAGTTCGGAAACCGTCAGCGCGCCGGAACGGCAGAGCACCAGATCGGCCCAGGCGTATGCACCCGCCATATCGTCGATGAACGCCACGCAATGCGCCGCAACATTTTTGGCTTCGTAGTTGGCGCGCAGCTCTTCCAGATGCTTTTCTCCGGCCTGGTGCACGACTTCCGGACGCTCTTCCGGCGTAATCTGTGCCAGGCCCCTGGGCACTGCTTCGTTCAGCGCCGCCGCGCCAAGGCTGCCTCCGAGCACCAGCAGGCGCAGCGGACCGCTCCGGTCGCTGAAACGCTCTGCCGGGCTTGGCAACTGGGCGATTTCGAGGCGCACCGGATTGCCTGCCCATTCTCCTTTTTTGAGGCTCCGGGGAAAGCCCGTCAGGACGCGCCTGGAAAAGCGCGCCAACAGTTTGTTGGCAAGACCGGGAACCGAATTCTGCTCGTGAATGACCAGCGGAATCCGCATCAGCGCCGCCGCCAATCCCCCTGGGGCACTGATATAACCGCCCATCCCAAGCACAACATCGGGGCGGATGCGGCGCATTTCGCGCCGCGCCCGCAGCGTTGCGGCAAACAACGAAAAGGGCAAGGCCAGTTTGCGCATCAATCCCTTGCCGCGCAGCGCCGAAAAACGCGCCTCGACCAGTTCATAACCTTGCGCGCGCACCAATCTGGATTCCATTCCATCGGAATTTCCGATCCACACGATCTTCCAGCCGCGCGCCCGCAGGCACTCGGCGACCGCAAGCCCCGGAAAGATATGCCCGCCGGTGCCGCCCGCCATGATCATCAAGGTACGCCCGGATGGGTGCTCGGTCATGGTTTCCTCCCGTGCATGAGTCGTCTATCCTCCCAATTGGTTCGTAACAAACGTAGGATGGGTAGAGCGCAGCGAAACCCATCATTTCCACGAACAAAATTCATGATGGGTTTCGCTTGCGCTCTACCCATCCTACATAGCTGCGCCGAAACAGGCCGTGGCAGGAAATCCGCTTGAGGCTGGAGGGCAGCCGTACTCATAGCTTCCTTCCGTGCAGCGGAACGCCGTTTTGGCTTCGGCCGCGCTTCGCGCTTAACTTCGGCTGCGCCGAAGTTAGCCTGCGCCGAAACAGACAGCGCAACAGGCCGTGGCAGAAAATCCGCTTGAGGCTGGAAGGCTGCCGTGCTCATAATTTCCTTCCGTGCATGAGCTGTCTGTTTTCCCAATCCGCTCGTAGCAGGACAGAAAGCGCGATGCAGTTGATCAGGATTCCGGAACCGCCGAAGCTCATCAGCGGGAGCGTCAATCCCTTGGTCGGCAGCAATCCGGTATTGACGCCCATGTTGACGAAGCCCTGGATGCCGAACCAGATGCCGATTCCCTGCGCGACCAGCGCCGGGTATACCCGTTCGAGCGAAACCGCCTGCCTTCCGATCAGGAAGGCGCGTTGCACGACCAGCGCAAACAGCACGATGACGACGACGACGCCGGAAAATCCCAATTCCTCGGCAATGACGGCGAGCAGGAAATCGGTATGCGCTTCGGGCAGGTAGAAAAGTTTTTCCACCGAAGCGCCCAGCCCGACGCCGAAAAGTTCGCCGCGCCCGAAGGCGATCAGCGCGTGCGAAAGCTGGTAGCCGCTGCCGAAGGCGTCGGCCCATGGATCCATGAATCCAAAAATGCGGTCGCGCCGGTAGGGGGAGACGACGATCAGGATTGCGAACGCGGCCAGCAGGACGACGGTAAGCACAATGAACAGGCGGGCGCGGATTCCGCCGAGGAAGAGAATGCCCATCGCGATCATGATAATGACGACGAAAGCGCCGAAATCCGGCTCTTTCAGCAGCAGGATGCCCACGAGCACCATCGCCCCGGCCATCGGCAAAAACGCCTGCTTCAGGTTGTGCATGACCGGCATCTTGCGCACCGTGTAATCGGCGGTATAGAGCACCGCGAACAGTTTCATCAGTTCCGAGGGCTGCAAATTGACGAGGCCTAGGGAGAGCCAGCGTTGCGCGCCGTTGACGGAACGGCCGACCCCCGGAATCAGGACGATCACGAGCAGAAACACGCCGACGAAAAAAAGCCAGGGCGCCAGCCGTTGCCAGGCCACCATCGGAATCTGGAAAACGACGGCGGCGGCAAGCAGCCCTACCGAAAGGAAAACGGCATGCCGGATAAGGAAATAACCCGCCTGGTGGCCGGAAAATTTACTGCCTTCTGCGGTGGCGATCGACGCCGAATACACCATCACCAGCCCCACCAGCAAGAGCGCCAGGGCGCTCCAGAGCAGCACCGTATCCACTTCGGAGGGTTGGCGGTGGGGCGCGTCGAGCAGCATTTTGTTCAGCATTGCCCACGCTCCGCTTCGAGTTTGCGCACCGCAGCGACGAACGCTTCGGCGCGGTGCGCGTAGTCGCGGTACATGTCGAGGCTGGCGCAGGCCGGGGAAAGCAGAACCGCATCGCCCGGCTGTGCTTTTTCGGCGCACCAGCGCACAGCGGCTTCCATATCGGAAAAACGTTGACACGGCAATTCCCGTCCAGACAGCGCATTGGCGATAGCATCCCCGATTTTTCCCGCGTCGCGTCCGATCAGCGCGACGGCACGCCCGTGTTCGCCAAGCGCGGCGGCCAGCGGCGAAAAATCCTGTCCCTTCCCTTCGCCCCCCAGAATCACCGCCACAGGCCGGCCCAATCCAGTCAGCGCGGCGAGGGTCGCTCCGACATTGGTGCCCTTTGAATCGTCGAAGAAGTCGACGCCGCCAATCGCGGTGACGAACTCGACACGATGCGGCAAGCCGCGAAAACTCTCCAGCGCTGGCAACAGCTTTTCCTCCGCGATTCCAATCGCCGCGCACAGCGCCAGCGCCGCCAGCGCGTTCGCCTGGTTGTGCCGTCCGGAAAGGCGCAACGCGGAGACCGGCAGCAGCCGTTTTTCCCCACGCGCCAGCCAGACCTCTCCGTCGCTTTCGATCAGGCCAAATTCGTTTTTGCCGCCTGGGGCGCCGAAGCCAAAACTGAAACGGACTTGTTCCGGTTCCACTTGCCGGCCCATCTCGCATACGGCGGAGTCGTCGCGGTTGAGCACCATGGCGGTAGCCCCGTGGAATATCCGCTTCTTGGCGGCTATGTAGGCGTCGATGCCCGCATAACGGTCGAGATGGTCTTCGCTGATGTTGAGCACGGTCGCGGCATCGGGCGCAAGACTTTCGGTGGCCTCCAGTTGGAAGCTGGAAAGTTCGAGCACCCAGACCTCCGGCAGCGGCTGCTCTTTCCGTTTCCGTGCCGCCGCCATCAGCGCATCGAGCGCCGCCGGCGCGATATTGCCCGCCGCTTCGGCGGCAATTCCGGTATTTCGCAACAGATGGGCGGCGAGCGCGGTCGTCGTCGTCTTCCCGTTGGAGCCGGTAATGGCAATGATTTTCGGACGTTGCCCGGCGTCGTAAAGATCGTCGAGCGCCCAGGAAAAGAGTTCGATTTCCGAAACGACCGGCAAGCCGCGTTCACGCGCGGCGCGCAGCAAGGGCAAATCCGTGGGTAATCCCGGCGACAGCACCACCAGCGCACAGGCTTCCAGCAGGCTTTCGGAAAAATCGCCGCTCAGGATTTCAACTTCCTTGACTTCCCGCCGCAGCGCCTCCAGTCCGGGCGGGGCCGCGCGGGTATCGGCAACGCGCACCCGCGCGCCGTTTTGCGCCAGCCACTTCGCCACGGCCAGACCGGAGATTCCCAGACCCAGGACGAGGGTTTGTTTCCCGGCCAGCGAAGAGGAAGAAATCCGCGATTCCATGAGCATCCTCAGCGCAGCTTCAAGGTGCTCAGGCCAAAGAGCACGAGCATGATGGTGATGATCCAGAAACGCACGACGACCTGCGTTTCCTTCCAGCCGCCCAGTTCGTAGTGATGATGCAGCGGCGCCATGCGGAAGATTCGTTTTCCGCCGGTCCATTTGAAATACAGCACTTGCACCGCGACCGACAGGGTTTCGGCGACGAACACGCCGCCCATGATTGCGAGCACGATTTCCTGCCGCACGACGACCGCGACAGTGCCGAGCGCAGCGCCGAGCGCGAGCGCGCCGACATCGCCCATGAAGACTTCGGCCGGATAGGCGTTGAACCAGAGGAAGCCCAGTCCGGCGCCGACCATCGCGCCGAGAAAGATGCACAATTCGCTTGCCCCTGGAATATGGGGCAGGAGGAGATAGCGCGCAAAAACGGCATTGCCGGCGACATACGCAAAAATCGCGAGCGCGGCGGCAATCATCACTGCCGGCATGATCGCCAGCCCGTCCAGTCCATCCGTCAGATTGACCGCGTTCGAGGTTCCGACGATGACCAGGAAGGTCAACACGATGAAGCCATAAATACCGAGCGGATAAGCAACCGTTTTGAAGAAGGGAACGATCAGTTTCGTTTCCGCCGGCACGATCGCTGTCTGCGCGAGATAAACGGCCGCTGCGATGCCGATCAGCGATTGCCAGAAAAATTTCTGGCGCGCGGGCATTCCCTTCGGGTCGCGGCGCACGACCTTTTTCCAGTCGTCGCTCCAGCCGATGGCGCCGAATCCTGCCGTGACGATCAGCAGCACCCAGATATAGCGGCTACTCAAATCGCCCCACAACAGGGTCGTGACCAGAATGGCGATCAGGATCAGCACCCCGCCCATGGTAGGCGTGCCGGACTTCTTCAAATGCGTCTGCGGGCCATCGTCGCGCACTGCCTGGCCGATTTTTTTCGCCGCCAGCCAGCGGATCACATGCGGCCCGCAGACGAAGGAAATGCACAGCGCAGTCATCGCCGCCAGCACGGTGCGCAGCGTGATGTAATTGAACACATGAAACAGGCGTACTTCCGGCGCCAGCCATTGCGTCAGCATCAACAGCATGTGGAGCCTCCTTTCGTATCCGTGGGGGATATGCTTGCCGCGATCGCATCGGCGATGCGCTCCATCCGCATGAACCGCGATCCCTTGACCAGCACCGTCGTCCTTCTGTCGAGCAATGGCCGCAAATCTGCCGTCAGCGCTTCGGGGTGCTCATATGAACGGGCATGTTCGCCGAAGGCGCGCGCCGCCACGGCGCTCATTTCACCGAGCGTCAACATCAGGTCGACGCCGGATTTCTTCGCGTAGATGCCGATTTCCTCGTGAAAGCGCTCCGCGTCGCTGCCGGTTTCGCCCATATCGCCGAATACGAGCACTCTTTTCCCGCTCGCCGCCGCCAGCACGTCGATTCCGGCGCGTACCGAATCGGGATTGGCGTTGTAGCTATCGTCGAGCAGCAACGCGCCGTTGATGCCATCGCGTTTTTGCAGGCGCCCCTTGATTCCCCGGTAGCCGTTCAGCCCCTCCATGACGGCGGAAAACGGAACTCCGGCAGCCAGCGTGGCGGCAGCAGCGGCCAGCGCGTTTCTCGCGTTGTGTTGTCCGGGCACCGCCAGCGTTACGACGGATTCGCCTTCCTTTGCGTTGATCGACAGGCGAGTTTCCAGTCCATGCGATTTGATCCTGCCGGCGACATCGGCGGCAAAGGCCGTCGCGTAGCGAATCACGCGCCGTCCGGCGTTCTGCATTCGCCAAAGCCATGCGTTCGGATCATCGCCATTGATCACCGCGATGCCGTCTTCCGTCAGCCCGTCGTAGATCGCGCCCTTTTCTTCGGCGATCGCGGCAAGCGTTCCCATTCCTTCGAGATGCGCGCGTTGCACGTTGGTGACCAAAGCCACCGTGGGCCGCGCGATTCCTGTCAGGCGGGCGATTTCACCCGGGTGGCTCATGCCCATTTCGATCACTGCGGCGCGGTGTCCGGCGTGGAGGCGCAACAAAGTCAGGGGCAAGCCGATTTCATTGTTGAAATTGCCTCCGGTCGCCAGCACGGCGGCCTCGCCATAGGCGGCGCGCAGTATCGCGGCGATCATTTCCTTGGTCGTGGTCTTGCCGTTGGAGCCGGTCAGCGCGATCAGCGGCAGGCTGAAGCGCGCGCGCCAGAACGCGGCCAGCGCCCCCAGCGCGACACGGGTATCGTCGACGGCGACCAGCGGCAGGGCGCGGTTCGGGAATTGCCCGGACAGCGATTTTTCCACACGCGCGATGGCGCTCTCCGCCACGATGGCCGCGACAGCGCCGCGCGCGAACGCCGCGGCGACGAACTCGTGCGCATCGAAATGTTCTCCGCTCAACGCGACGAACAGCGCGCCGGCGCCGATCTGACGGGTGTCCGTGGAAATCGCCGTGGGCGTCAACGCGGCAGCCTCTTCGGGGCGGATGCCGGACAAGCGCCCCGCCACTGCCTGACTTACGAGTTCGAGCCTCAACATGAACGCGCTCCTGTGTGCCAGTCCGCCAATGCGGCGCTGGCATGTTGTGCATCGGAAAAGGGAATTTTCAGGCCGGCGATTTCCTGGGTCGCCTCGTGCCCCTTGCCCGCAAGGAGCACCACATCCCTCGTGCCCGCGCGCGACACCGCCGCGCGGATTGCTGCGGCACGGTCGGGGATCGCCTCGGCTTGCGGCGCTCCGGTGAGGATTTCGGCGATGATTTCAAGCGGATCTTCGTTGCGCGGATTGTCGCTGGTGACGATCAGCTCATCGGCCAGACGCGCCGCGATTTCTCCCATTTGCCGGCGCTTGCCCCGGTCGCGGCCACCGCCGCAGCCGAACACGCAAAATGTGCGGCCACCGCGCAACGCGGCGGTCTCGCGTATCGCTTCGAGCACGTTGGCAAGCGCATCCGGCGTATGCGCGTAATCGACGAGCACGAGCGGTTCATCCTCTCCTTGCGCCTGCCTTTCATGCACCGGCTGCATCCGCCCCGGCGGCGGCTCAAGGCCGGAGAGCAGGGGCGGCAATTCTTCAGCCGCAACGCCCAGCGCCAGCAGAACGGCGGCAACTGCCAGAAGGTTGGCGACGTTATAGCGGCCAAATACCTTGCTTGATATTTTCAAGCGTCCAGCAGGCGTCACCAGGACAAATTCGAGCCCGTCGCCAGCGCTGCGCAAGGCTTCCGCGCGCAGCAGCAGATCCACATTTCCGCACCCGGAAAGCATCTCCCCGAGGGTGAAGCCGATCTTTCGTGCAGCGCCGGTAGTAGCCAGAAGGCGCGCGCCGAAGGGATCGTCGAGATTGGCGATTGCAGTGGAGAGTCCGGGCCAATGGAATAACGCCTCCTTGGCCGCAGCGTAATCATCCATGCTACCGTGATAATCGAGGTGGTCGCGCGTCAGGTTGGTGAAGACGGCGATTTCGACCTGCGCGCCGTTCATCCGGCCTTCGGCGATTCCGATCGAACTCGCTTCGAGCGCGCACACCCTTGCCCCGGCGGCGGCGAATCCAGCGAGGCAGCGCGCCAGCGTGGGCGCCTGCGGCGTGGTCAAGCCGGTTTCTTCCATCGCGCCCGGAAATCCCGCCCCCAGCGTGCCGATCACGGCGCAACGACGCAGTGCCGGCACTTGTTCCAGCGCTTGCGCCAGCCATTGCGTGATCGAGGTCTTTCCATTCGTTCCCGTCACTGCAACCAGCGCCAGCCGGGCGCCCGGATTGCCATACACCGCATGGGCGATGGGGCCGGCCAGCGCCTTCAGGTTCCTGACGGCAAGATGCGGAAGCTTCCAGTCGCCCTGCATTTGCGGATCGGCGCCCTCTTCCCACAGGGCGGCACAAGCGCCGCGCGCAAACGCTTCATTGATGTGGCACACGTTTTGCGCCTGGTCATCGGCAAGGGCAAGAAAAAGATCGCCCGCCCGCACCGTCCGGCTGTCGTCGCTGGCTCCGCCGGGTATCGCGCCGGCCCTGGACAGGCGGTCGAGGATTGCGGCGGCGGCAGCCTTTTGTTCCGCATTCGACGGAAGACTCATAACGGGCCTCCCGTCGGGGTTTCCATAAGCTCCGGCCCCTGGGCAAGGCGTGTTGCCGTTGTCTCCGGCGTGCCCGGTACATTCTCCTGCCGCGCCTGGATCGTCACCGGAGCGTCGGGCGGGATTCCAAAGGTGCGCAGCGCGCCAGCGGCAACGGTCGCAAAGACCGGCCCGGCAACCGTGCCGCCGTAATATCCGCTTCCGCCCGGTTCGTCGATCATCACTGCAATCACCAGGCGCGGATCGGAAGCCGGCACGATGCCAACGAACGAAGCAACATATTTTTTCGCATACGCGCCGCCTTCGATCTTGTAGGCAGTTCCCGTCTTTCCGGCGACGCGGTAACCCGGCACGCGCGCCCTCGGCGCCGTGCCGCCGGGTTGCACTGCGAGTTCGAGCATGGCGCGCATTTCGCGCGCGGTCTGCGGCGAAAAGACCTGCGTGCCAGACACCAGGTCTCCGTTCTCGATGCGGATCAACGAAAGTGGAATCAGATCGCCGTCGCGGGCGAAAACGGTGTAGGAACGCGCCAGTTGCATCAAGGAAACGGAAATGCCATGTCCATAGGCCATGGTCGCCTGCTCGATCGGACGCCATTTGTTCCACGGACGCAAGCGACCAGGAACTTCGCCGGGAAAGCCCAATCCCGGCTGTTTTCCGAAACCGACCGATGCAAACATGTCCCACATTTCCTGCGGCGTAAACGAGGCGGCGACCCTGGCCATGCCGACATTCGACGATTTCTGGATCACCTGCGCCAGGGTCAGCGCGCCGTGCGGATGCGGATCGGAAATCGTCGCGCCGTTGATCGTGATCCGGCCCGGCGCGCAATTGATGATCGAGTCGTAACGGTATTTTCCTTTTTCGAGCGCCAGCGCGGCGGTAAAGGGTTTGAGCGTCGAACCCGGCTCGAAGCTGTCGGTCACGGCGCGGTTGCGCAAGGGCGCCCCGGAAAGTTGTTCGCGATTGTTCGGGTTGTAGGTGGGCCAATTCGCCAGCGCGAGAATTTCGCCGGTTTTCGTATCGACGACGACGACGCCGCCGGCCTTGGCCCTGTTTTCGGCAATCGCCTTTTTCAGCGTGCTGTAGGCGAGATACTGGATTTTTGAATCGAGCGCGAGGTGAATATCCTTGCCGTCGAGCGGATAGCGGATCGAACCCACATCCTCGACAATCTGCCCACGCCGGTCGCGGATTACGCTGCGGCTGCCGTTCATCCCCATGAGATTGCTCTGGAAGGCAAGCTCGACGCCCTCAAGCCCCTTGTCATCGACGCTGGTAAAGCCGACGATATGCGCCGTCATGTCGCCGGTGGGGTAAAAGCGGCGGTATTCGTTTTCCTGGTGAACGCCGGGAAACTTTTCCCCGGCAATCTGCTGTGCCGCTTCAGGCGGCACCTGCCGTTGCAGCCAGACGAAATTCCTGTCGGTATTGAGTTTGCGCGCCAATTCCCTCGAATCGGCCTTGAGCAGTTGCGCGAGTTTCTGCAACTGTTCCGGCGAGAGATTCGTATCGCCCGGAATGGCCCAGATCGAGCGCATCGGTGTCGAAATGCCGAGGATTTCGCCGTTCCGGTCCAGGATCCGGCCGCGCGAGGCGGAAATTTCGAGATCGCGGCGATACCGCGAATCGCCCTTGCCCTGGAGAAAATCGGTGTTGAGAATCTGCAAATAGAAGGAACGCCCGATCAGGGCAAGGAAAAATACGAGGAACATGACCGAAAACAAATACGAGCGCCAGGAGGGCAGGCGCAGTTGCAGCACTGGACTTTCCGCAAACCTGTGCGGGCGTCCGGGTGTGCGGCGGCCGAGGGAGCGGCCCAGAAGCTTTCCGGGAAAGCGCATCATGGCGCATTCCCCGGCGTCCCGCTGCGGGCGATGATGATATGCGCGGGGTCGGGGACGCGCATTTTCAGGCGCTCGCGCGCAATCTGCTCGATCCGCGGATGCGCTGCCCAGGTGGAAAGTTCAAGTTGCAACTGGCCGAATTCGATATCGAGTTGGCGCGCACGCTCCTGCTCCAGTTCGAGCGCCTGGAAAAGCTGCCGCGCCTTGTGCTGCGAAGTCACCGTGGCCAGCGCGCAGAAAACGGAAAAAAGCATGAGGAGCATATTCAGGCGCAGCATGGATGACTCCCGGCGCCCGTCGCGCCGCATTTTTCCGCGACGCGCATCACCGCGCTCCTGGCGCGGGGATTGAGCGCGATTTCCGCCGCCTGGGGTTTCAGCGCCTTGCCGATCAGCCGCAATCGCGGCGCGGGAAGCTCTGCCGCGCGCAATGGAAGATCCTTCGGCAAATTCCCGGGATGATCGGGATGCGCCGCGTCGCGCATGAAATGCTTGACGAGCCGGTCTTCGAGCGAATGGAAGCTGATCACCACAAGCCGCCCCCCGGAACGCAACAGATCGCTTGCCTGCGGCAAGGCTAGCGCAAGCTCTGAGAGTTCCTGATTGAGATGAATCCGTATAGCCTGAAAGGTGCGTGTCGCCGGGTCCTGGCCAGGCTCGCGGGTCCGGACGGCCTCGCGGACGAGCGCGGCAAGTTGCCCGGTGCTTGTGAGAGGGTGCTCGTGCCGAGCAGCCACAATCTTCTTTGCAATCTGGAGAGCAAACCGTTCTTCCCCATAGACTCTGATGACTTTCGCAATTTCATCCTCCTTTGCCCGTGCCAGCCATTCTTCCGCCGTCTCGCCCTGCGTCGTATCCATCCGCATATCGAGCGCAGCCTCAAAACGAAAACTGAACCCTCGTCGCGCCGTATCGATCTGGGGCGAAGACACCCCGAGATCAAACAGCACCCCATCGACTTCCCCAACTCCTGCTTCCTCTGCGGCGGCGGCGATTTCGCCGAAGCGGCGATGTTGCAAACGCAGCCGCGCGTCGCCGAATTCCCTTCCTGCCGCAACCGCTTCCGGATCGCGATCCAGCGCCAGAAGCCGGCCTTCCGGCCCCAGGCGTTCGAGCAGCGCCCGGCTGTGGCCGCCGCGCCCGAAAGTGGCGTCGATATAAACGCCGTCCGGACGTACCGCCAGCGCGTCGATGGCTTCCTGCAACAGTACCGTCCGATGTTCCGGCGGCGCTTTCCTGCCGCATTCCCCGAAGGGTTCCGTCACAACCTCAAATCTCCAAGGCTGGGTGGCAACAGTTGATCTCCCTGCGCGAAAACCTTTTCCTGCTGTTTCTGCCAGCCGGCGTCGGACCAAATTTCAAAACGATTGCCCTGGCCGACGAGGAAGATCTGTTTTTCCAGTTGCGCGAATTGCCGCAATTCGGGCGCGATCAACAGGCGGCCTGCCGCATCCATCTCTTCCTCGCGCGAAAAGCCGACCAGGAGCCGCTTCAAAAGCGCGGACTGCTGTTCAAAGTCAGGCAGGGCGAGCACCTTGTCCCGGATCGGTGCCCAGACAGGCGCCGGGTAGAGCAACAGGCATCGCTCCGGGTGCGCTGTCAGCACCAGCGAGCCGCTGGCCGCGCTGTCCAACGCCTCCCGGTGCCGCGCCGGAATGGCGAGGCGGCCCTTGGCGTCGAGATTCAAGGCTGCCGCTCCGAAAAACACGATGGTCCTGCCTCTCCTGAAAATTCTTCCCGCTCCGGGCGGCAGAAATAAAGCTGCCGAACGAACCCAAAAAACCATTTTTTACTACTATTTCCCACTTTAAGTCACAAAAAGAGCGTGGTCAAGGCCATTTCGGTCTTTTTTCAATCGCAACAAGGACTTAGGGGCGAGGCGCAAATATTTTTTTGTTAAAAAACAATGAACATGGAAATATTGTTAAAGTTGTTTATATGAAATGAAAAAAACAACAATCCTGGAGAATCGCGATATGACGGAAGAAATGAAATACAAGAAGCCGGTTTCGGTGCTCGTCATCGTCCACACGCTGGCGCTGGAAGTGTTGCTGCTCGAACGCGCGGGGCATTCGGGCTATTGGCAATCGGTCACCGGCGCGCAGGAAGGCGACGAAGCCCTGATCGACGCCGCCCGGCGCGAAGTTGCCGAAGAGACCGGCATCGACGCGCAAAAATACCCGCTGCTCGATTGGCGCCGGAAAGAGCGTTATCGCATCTTCGAGGAATGGCGCCACCGCTACGCGCCGGGCGTGCTCTACAACACCGAACATGTTTTCAGCCTCTGCCTGCCCGCTCCCCTGCCGGTCGTCCTCGCTCCCTGCGAACACCGCGCCTGGCGCTGGCTTCCCCTTGAGGCTGCCGCCGGGGCCTGCTTCTCCCCCAGCAACCGCGACTGCATCCTTGCGCTGCCGGAAATGTTATCCAGGTAAATTTTCTAAATTACTGTAATAATTCTTTATTGAAACGCACTACAGTAGCGAAACATTCTTTAAGTAAATTTAGAAAATCAGCTCGCAGGACTCGCCTGTCTGCAAAAGCATCGAAGTTCCTACAAATCGTATTCCTGCAATCTTTTTACATCCGGGATATGAATCTTGCGTCCTTCGACGACGATCAGTCCCTTGTCGGAAAGTTCGTGCAGGATGCGCGAAAAATGTTCCTGGGTCAGGTTCAGCCGCGAGGCGATGATGCCCTTGTTCGTGGTCAGGGTCACGATCAGCGCCTTTTCCGGGGTTTTTGCGTCCATGTGCTCGCGCAACAAATAACCGATGATGCGCTGCCGGCCCGAATGGAGCGAATACGATTCGACGTCGGTCACCAGGTGATGCAGGCGCATTGCCAGGCCCGCGATCATCTTTCGCCCGAGTTTTGGATCATCCTCCAGCTCTTCCATGATCACCGCCTTGGAGATATGCAGGAGCAGGGAATCCGTCAGGGCCTGGGCATAAACAAGATGCGGTTTGTCCATGAACATCACCGCCTCGCCGAAGGTATCTCCCTGCCCGAGAATCTCGATCACTTTCTCGCTGCCCTGGGAGGAGGTAAACGCAAGCTTGATCTGCCCGTAGACGATCAGGTGAAACCCGGTCGGCGTGTTGCCCTTGTGGAACAGAATCTCGTTGCGCACTGCATGGACTTCGCGGGTGCCGCGCGCAATCCGCGTGATTTCATCGGGAGCGAGCCCGTTGAACAAGGGCACATGCGAGAGCAGAGCCTCGGTATTCAGTGAATGAGGTGTTTGCATAAACAAAGGAATGGATAAGGTCGCTTGGCGCAAGAATACCATTCCACGGCCTTTTGCGGGCATTTGCTGACATTGGCGAGTCGACGCGATTGACTCTGGAATGTTTTTCCGACTCGGTTTTGATGGGAGGGAAATGCCGCTCGGGGAAAAAAACACGCGGGCAAAACCCGCCATTTCCCGATCCGGGATTCCGGCGGGTTTTATGGCGAACCCGGGATACGCAGCAAGGGGCGATAGCGCACGCCGCCTGGAACGCGCAAGGATTCGACCAGCGCCACCGACTCCGCCTTCCACAAAAGCGCGGCGCGGCCGCCCCATGCCGGCGCAGGGCCTGGATGCTTTCGCAGCAGCGTGATATGCGCGGCAAAGGGAGTGTCCCCGGGTTCTGCCGCAACGGTTTCATGAGACGCAGGCGGTGAAAAAACTCCAAGGATTTCTTTCACCTGCCGCGCCAGCGCCGCCAGTTCCGGCGGGGTCTCGCTCGGTCCGGCCCAGACAACGCGCGGCTTGCGCCACCAGCCGAAGGTGTCGACTCCGAAGGAAAAGGGCGCGAAGGAAAGTTTCCGCAGAGCGGCGCGATAGCAAGCCTCCTGGGCCTCCGAAGAAGCGCCGAGGAAGAGCAGGGTCATATGCACGTTGGCCGCCGGCACATGGACTCCGCCGCGTTCGCCCTCAACCAGCGCCGCCAGCGCCTGTTGCAGGGATGGCGGCGGCCAGAGGGCAACGAAAAGGCGCTTGCCGGGAGCCGCAGAGGAGGGAGAAGAAAGGGACATAAAAGAATTCCCGGGCAATGTTCCGAACAGTTACTATAACGCCCTCTTCCTCTCGCCCTGCCCCGGAAATTCCTTCATCATGCGACAAATCGTTCTGGATACTGAAACCACCGGCCTCGAAACGCGCGACGGACACCGCGTCATCGAAATCGCCTGCATCGAAATCTCCCAGCGCCGGCTGACGCAATCTCATTTTCACTATTACCTCGATCCGGAGCGTGACATCGACCCCGGCGCACAGGAAGTGCATGGCATCAGCCGCGAATTCCTTGCCGGAAAGCCGCGCTTCTCGGAAATCGCCGCCGAATTCCTCGACTTCATCCGTGGCGCCGAACTGGTGATCCACAATGCGCCCTTCGACTGCGGCTTCCTGAACTACGAGCTTTCCCTGCTCGGACTCGCGCCGCTGGAAACGGTCTGTGCGGGAATTTGCGACACGCTGAAAATGGCGAAGGATCTTTATCCCGGCAAGAAAAACAATCTCAACGCGCTGTGCGAACGCTACGCGGTCGACCATTCGCACCGCACGCTGCACGGCGCCTTGCTCGATGCCGAACTGCTCGCCGAAGTTTACCTTGCCATGACGCGCGGCCAGGATAGCCTGATGATCGAGCTTTCGTCCTCTCCGCGCTCCTCCGATCCCCAGGCCGCGCAGCACGAGTACCCGGAACTTTTCGTGCTGCGCGCCAGCGAGGAAGAATGCGCCGAACATGAGCGCCTGCTGGCTGCGATCGACGCCGAAAGCAAGGGGCAGTGCCTGTGGAAGAAGACAGCGGCCTGAGCCTTCCGGGCGGCAAGGAACATTCCGGCGGCCTCCTGCCGGCAGGAATGGCTTGCCGATGAAACGCCTGCCGTGGCTCCTGCTGTCCCTGGCGCTTGCCGCAAGCGCGCTGGCGGCGCCGGCAGGCAACGCAAGCCCGTCTCCGCTCCAACCCTGGATCGACAGCACTCCCGCCGGAGGCATCCTGCGGCTTCTGCCGGGCGCTTATACCGGACCGGCGACGATTTCGCGTCCCATCGTCCTCGACGGCGCAAACCAGGCAAGCCTCGACGGCAACGGAAAGGGCCGGGTGCTGACGATTGCCGCCAGCGGCGTCACGGTACGCAATCTCACCATCCTCAATTCCGGCGGATCGCACGACCAACTCGACTCCGGCATCTACATTTCCGGAAACGACAACATCATCGAAAACAACATCATCGAAAACACCCTCTTCGGCATCACCCTGCAACATGCCGACGGCAACATCCTCCGCAACAATCGCATCCGCTCCATGCCCTGGGACAGCGCCGACCGTGGCGACGGCATCCGGCTCTGGTACAGCCGGCACAACCTGATCGAAGGAAACGATATTGCCCAGGTCCGCGATCTCACCATCACCAATTCCCCATACAACCGCTTCATCGGCAACCGCATCGTCGACAGCCGGCGGGCGATGAATTTCCTCTTTTCGCACCGCAGCCTCATCGCCAGCAACGAAATATCCAGGAATTCCACGGGGATCGCAGTGCTCAATTCGGAAGGAATGATCATCCGCAACAACCGCCTCACCCAGATCATGGACACCGCCGGCGACTGCATTGCGCTCAAGGAATCCTCGGCGGTGTTGATCATCGGCAACGAAATCGTCCGTTGCTCGGTCGGCATCCTCGCCAGCTCGCCGATGAATCCGGTCAACCGCATCGCCATCCTCGACAACCGCATCGCCCACAACATCACCGGCATCAGCTTTTACGGCGAAAGAAGAGGCCACCTCATTTTCCATAACCGCTTCGAGCACAACCTCTGGCAAGCGATGGTCGGCGAGGGCAGCGACCCGCTCGCCGAGAACGACTGGTACGGCAACTACTGGGACGACTACGAAGGCTTCGACCGCGACCACGACGGCATCGGCGACACCCCTTACGAAATATGGGCCTGGAGCGACCGGATCTGGATGGAAGAACCCAAGGCAAAATTTTTCCGTAATGCGCCCGCCCTGGAAATGCTCGATTTCCTCGAACGCCTGGCCCCCTTCGCTTCCCCAAGCTTGATCCTCCGTGACGAAGCCCCAAGAATGCGCCCGGAGGCAGCGGAACAGAAATTCTAAATTAGTTAAATAATGTTCGGTATCTGTAGTTATTATTATCGATAAATTCTTTAGTCTAATTTAGAAAACAGAATCCCGGATGTATGGCGCGAAGAGGCAGGGAGCGATGCCAATCCTCCCGAAACCACCCCGGCGGCTTCGCCGCCACCCCTCCACGGAGGGCCAACCACCCCGCCCTTCGGGCACCCCTCCACGGAGGGGAATTGATTTCCGGCGCTTTGCGCCGCATTTGAACGCAAAACCACAAACCCCCGCCCCTGTGGGGCACCCCCTTTGAAAAGGGGGCTTTGGCTTGCGGCGCTCCCTGGAGCGCCGGGAAGAAGAAGGGAAGAAAAAGGCCAGAACAGTCCGGATTCCCTTATCGGTAATCCGGGCTGTTCTGGCCGGCCTTGGCACACCCTTTTCGAGAGCGCGCCTTTCGGCGAAAAACCCCAATGGGAGCGTAGAGATAGAAGCCCTCCCACAGCCAGCCGCCTGAATCATTTCGGGAAATTTTCCCCGGGAAAGGCATGGCTGCCGCCCATCGAATACTTCAGTGCTCACGAAACCCATCGGAAATCTGACACTAAGAGAGTCTTAGCGAGAGATTTTTGAGCAATTTTCATGCCGCTTCCCGGAAGTTCCGCCGCATCAAAGGAAATGACATCAGGAAACAAATCAAAATGACAACTTTTGTCACATCAGCCGCCATTTTTTGTCACCTCCTGCGCGAGAGGGAAAGCGAACTCCCTCTGTCGCTACGCGCCGGAGGGAGATTTGCCGCCCGGCACTTGCAAACGGGTGATTCCGGGCGACCACAGGTCGCCCCTACGAATCCCAATATGGTCAGGATTAAATCGAAACCGCTCTAACTCCCACCGGCGCAGCCGGCAGGGGGAGTCGGCCCGCCCCTAACCAATACGTTCGGAGCCTTGCTCTCTCTGGTTTTCCTGGGGTTTCGGGTCGAGTTCCCTGGCTTTTTCTTCCGTGATGATTTCGATCACGCTGATGACTTTCTTGACCCCGGCGGTCGTACGCGCGATCTGGATTGCGGCATCGGCTTCCTTGCGGGTGGCGATTCCCATCAAATAGACGGTTTCGGCCTCGGTCACCACCTTGACCAGCATCGGGCGAAACTGGCCGGCATCGACGAAGCGCGCCTTCACTTTCGAGGTGATGTAGGCATCGCTGCTGCGCGCGCCCAGCGAGGATACCGGCCCGGTCTGGATTTCGTTCCAGACGCCCTGCACGTTCGGCATGGCGGCAACGAGCTGCTCGGCCTGGCGCCGGGTTTCCTCATCGGGCGCCTCGCCGGTGAGGAGGACGCGGCGGTTGTACGAGGTCTGGTTGATATGCACCTTCTCGCCGAATTTTTCAGTGATGGCGGCAGAGATTTTCCATTCCAGTCCTTCGTCTTCGGTCTGCGTGCCGACCGAACGCCGGTCGACCACAGCCATGCCCCCGACCGCTACCCCGGTCACCGCCAGCGGCACACAGGCGGATAGTCCGCCCGCCAGTAACGCAGCAAAAACCACGGCAGAAAGAATTCGGGTGCGCAGGGAAACCATGTTGGGAAAATTCGATATGTTTTTCATTCTTCGACTCCAAGAAGAAGACGGTCGATGCCGTCGCACAGACAATGAATGCACAGGAGATGCGCTTCCTGAATACGCGCCGTGCGCTGCGCCGGAACGCACAGGTGGACATCGCCCTCGCGCATCATGCGCCCGATCTCGCCGCCGCCCTTGCCGGTCAGCGCAATGACGCGCAGATCGTATTCATGGGCGACTTCGATGGCCCTGATGATGTTGGGCGAATGGCCGCTGGTCGAAATCGCCAGCAGCACATCGCCCGGCTGCCCGAGGGCGCGCACCTGCCTTGCGAAAACGGCTTCGTAGCCGTAATCGTTGGCGACGGCGGTGAGAATCGAGGTGTCGGTGGTCAGCGCAATTGCCGCGAGTTCCTGGCGCTCCACCTCGAAACGGCCCACCAGCTCGGCGGCAAAATGCTGCGCGTCGGCCGCCGAACCGCCGTTGCCGCAGGCAAGGATCCTGCCGTTGTCGAGCAGGCATTCCACCATTGTCTGTACCGCCGCCGCCAGGGTTTCGGCAAGCTGGCGCCGGGTTTCGGCAATCGCTTGCGCGTTTTCCTCGAATTGAAAGTCGATGTGGGCGATGAGATCCATGAAAGAAACCGGGCTGAAGCGCGCAAGGCGCGAGAAAATCGGAAGAGCGTCGATTCTATCAGAGGACGAAAAACACCTCGAACTCGACGCGCTGCCAAGGGTTTCCGCTGTCGCGCAGCCGTGAGACGCGCGCTTCAAGCGCTTCGCCACGGTCGAGCGCAGCGGCAATCGGCCCGTTTTCCTTGCGCGGCACATAGCCGAGCTGCCGGCCTTTCCATTCGACGCGAATCGCGTTCGGGTCGTAGCGGTTTTTCGGCTCCCGCCTCAAGCTCAGCGCATCGCCGACGCGAATCTCGCTCCATACCGTGGAAAGCGCGTAATACTGGCTTCCAGCCAGCGGCGAGCTTTGCACGAGGATGCGGATCGTCCCGGCGGCGGCGCTCCCGGAAAATATCGCGATTGCCCAGAACAACAAGACCGCCGCCCGCCATGAGCGTTCCATTTCAGGTGATCCTTTCCATCAGGACATCGCGCAGCCATTCGATCGCGCCCTCATCGAGTCTCGATAAGAGCACGCAGTCGAAACGGCAGACCTGCCGCTCGCTGCCGGGATACTGCCGCGCGGCGCGGATCAGCCGCTGTTGTTTGGTGGCGGAAATGCTCGCCGCCGCACCGCCAAACGCTTCGCTGCGGCGCAGGCGCACTTCGACAAAGACCAGCGTTTTCCCGTCGCGGCACACGAGATCGATCTCGCCGCCGCGCGCGCGGAAATTGCGCGCCTCGACGCGCAAGCCCTGACGTTCGAGAAAGGCGGCAGCCAGCGATTCGGCCCGCGCGCCATCCGTGCTATCGTTCTGCTCAACTTTCGTATTCATGCAAACCGGACGCAGCCCCCTTCACAACAATGGAAACAAAACTCGAACCCGCGCTTTATGTCACCGCGACGCCGATCGGCAATCTCGGCGACATCACCGCGCGCGCGCGCGAAGTGCTCTGCCGGGTCGACCAGGTCGCCGCCGAGGATACCCGGCATACGGCCCCGCTCCTGCGCCACATCGGCTCCCGGGCACGCCTTCTGGCAGCGCACGAACACAACGAGGAAGAGGCGGCGCAGCGGATTATCGCGCATTTGCAGCAGGGCGAGGCGGTGGCGCTGGTTTCCGACGCCGGAACCCCGGCGGTTTCCGACCCCGGCGCGCGCATCGTCGCCCGCGTGCGCGCGGCGGGGCTTCGCGTCGTGCCGCTGCCGGGGCCATGCGCCGCCATCGCCGCGCTCTCGGCCTCCGGAATCTGCGCCCCGCACTGGCTGTTTTACGGCTTCCTGCCGGCGCGGGAAAAAGCGCTTGAGGCCGCGCTCGCAGAATTGGCGGCATTGGCAGAACTCCGCGCCCTGCCCTGCGCGCTGATCTTCCATGAAGCGCCGCACCGTATCGTCGCCACTGTGCATGCCATGGAAAAAGCCTTTGGCGGCACGCGCAGGATCGTGCTCGCGCGCGAAATCAGCAAGCTTTTCGAGACGATTCACGCCGCCCCGCTTGCCGAAGCCGCCACCTGGCTCGAAGCGGACCCGCAGCGTCAAAAGGGCGAATTCGTCCTGATTCTCGACGCACCGGAAGCGTCCACGGAAAATCCACTGGAAGAAAGCGAGCGCGTACTGCGCATCCTCCTCTCCGCCGGCCTGCCGCTCAAACAGGCCGTCGCGCTGACCAGGGAAATCGCCGGCGGCAACAAAAACGCGCTCTATGCGCAGGCGCTGGAACTGAAGGAAAAACAAGACATGCAGGATGGGTAGCGCAGTAAACGGCCCGCCGCCGCAAATCGCGCCGAAGATACTGGGGAGCAGGGATGGGCATCTTCCTCTGGATCCTGCGACTCCGCTTCGCTGCGCGCAGGATGACAGGTCAGGGGCCGCACTCCGTCATCCTGCGCGAAGTCGCAGGATCCAGCAGAATTTTCATCAAGCAGGCCCTGCTGGATCCAGGCGGGTCAGGATCACCGGTACGCACAACACTCCGTCATCCTGCGCGAAGTCGCAGGATCCAGTGTGCAGGATGGGCAGTTTCTTGAGAGAGCAAAACGAAACCCGTCATTTTTTCATCAGGAATTCCGATGGGTTTCGCTTCGCTCTACCCATCCTACATACTTCGCTCTACCCATCCTACATACTTGCGACGGGTTTCACCCGCGCAATCGAACGGGACGATTGCCATCGTCCCCTACGGCGGAAATCATGAATGCTCGACCCGGAATTCCATTGCGACTCCGGCGACTTCGACCACGTCGTAATCCTTGAGCGGATACATCGACCGCGCGTCCAGGGTGACGCCATTCAATATCGGGAAACGAGCGCCTTCCGCATGCTGGATGAAGAACCCCTCCTGGCGCCAGACCACCGTTGCGACTTGCAGCCCGACCTTGCCCAGCGTCGTCGGGTTTTTTGTGATTTCGATCTGCCGCCCGGCGGAAGCGCCGTTCAGGATGCGCATCCACGATTTCGGCTGCGCCCTGGATTCCGTGCTTTGCGGCAGGTCGATGGGATCCAGTCCTGGCGCGAAATCCTTGAAGCCCGAGGAAGACGACAAATCCTCGGTATCGCTGATATATTTCAAGCGGTACTTGCCCAGTTCGACGATATCGCCATCCTTGAGCACATGTTTTTTCACCGCCTGGTTGTTGACCAGGGTGCCATTCGTGCTGTTCAGGTCTTCGAGAAAGGAATTGTTGAGCATCGTAACCACCGACGCATGCTCGCCCGAAATTGCCGGATTGTCGATGATAATGTCATTCGTGGATTTTCGGCCGATCGTGATGCGTTCCTTGTCCAGCTCGATTTCCTTCAGCACGAGCCCATCCATCGAGAGAATCATTTTCGCCATTTTTCTTCCTTATCCTGATAATGTCCAATAGATTGCCCGAATATTATTACAAAATATCTATACGCACAAAGGATATTCCGTTCCCAATTTCCGTTCCCGCGCCAGCGCCACCACCTTCTGCGCGAGCGCCAGATCCTGCACCGCCAGTCCCTGCGATTCAAAAAGGCTGATGGACTCCGGCCCTGTCCGTCCCGGATGGCGGCCTGTCAGGATATCGCCCAGTTCCACCAGTTGCCGGGAGCAGAGACGCCCCGTCTCCAGCGCCGGAAGAAGATCGCCCGCTTCCTTCAACGCCGTATCGACACTGTCGACCACGATCAATTCGCAACGCGCCACGCATTGCGGCGAAAGCTCGCGGCGCAACAGCGAGTTCGACCCGGCGGCGTTGATATGCGTGCCGGGAGTCAGCCATTCCGCATCGAACAAGGGCGAGGAAGCCGTCGTGACCGTGCCGACGATATCCCTTTCGGCAACGGCCTCCTGGGCGGAAGCGGCGGGGACGATTTCCCGCTGCAAGCGTTCTTCCTGTTCCCGGCAAAAGGCAGTGAGCCATTCCCGGTCGCGCGCAAGGACAAAGATCCGCTCCAGCCCGGGCAGCGCCGTGCACAAGGCTTCGAGATGCCCGCGCGCCTGCCAGCCTGCGCCGAAAATCCCGGCGGTCCGCGCCCCGGGCCGCGCCAGCAGGCGGCTCGCCAATCCCGATGCTGCGCCGGTGCGCATCATGCCCAGGAAATTCGCCTCGACCACGGCTTCGGGCACGCCAGTGTCGGCAGCGAAGAGATGAACCAGGAAACGGGCGCCGGAACGATTGCTCGTATAAGCCTTGTAGCCGATCACATTTTCGCCGGGCAGTGCCCCTTGCAGGATATGCAGCATCGTTTTCGGCAATTTCGTCCGTTGCCGTGGCGTATCCTGCGCCCCTTCGCACGCAAGCGCACGATGCGCGGACTCGACCGCCGCCAGCGCCAGCGGCATGGTCAGCACCGCACGAACATCGGACTCGCTCAGGAAAAGCGCCACAAAATCCTCTTTCTCGACAAAAAATGACAGTGTCTTTACACGCGCACAATGCCAATAAATTAAGTTTTCGCACCGGAATAAAGCCCTGGCGAATGAGAAATCCAAAGCTTCAGGCCGGAATAACTTGTGATTCTAACCAATTCCTAACTTTGGCACATAACACCCCGCATTCACTGTCGTCCGCTGCCTCCCGGGAGCTTCTACCTTCCCTCGAAGGGAGGGGCCTGATTCCAGGGCATCCTATAGGGCACTCTGAACAAGTCGAGCGGTAAGCGTGCGCTGCGGATTGGGATGGGATGCCAGGCCGAATTTGACAACTGCGCCACAGACCGCCCAACTCCGCAGATGCACGCGGCGCGGTGACTTGTTCAGAGTGTCCTATATACTTCCGGACGGCAAAATTTCCACTCTATTTTTTTGATGAAACGTTCGGCAATCTGGTATCTGCTCGCGGCCGGGGTTCTTGTCCTCGACCAATGGAGCAAAATCATCATCCTCGACTGGCCTCTGCTGGCGGCGCAAGGAAAGATCACCGTCACGCCCTTTTTCAACTGGGTGCTCACCTGGAACCCGGGCGCCGCCTTCAGCTTCCTTGCGGGTGCGGGCGGCTGGCAACGCTGGCTCTTCGTCGCATTGGCCCTTGGCATCAGCGTTTGGATCGCCCTCGAAATCCATCGGCATCCCGGCGAAAAATGGCTTTGTCTCGCGCTCTCGCTGGTCATGGGCGGCGCCCTGGGCAATGTGCTCGACCGTTTGCGCTTCGGCGTCGTGCTCGACTTTATCCAGCTCCATGCGGCGGGTTTCTACTGGCCTGCATTCAATCTCGCCGACGCCGCGATCACGGCAGGCGCGCTGCTGCTCCTTGGCGCGGCGCTGCGCGGAAGCCGCTTGCCTAAAAAAGGAAAGCCATGAACGAACGCGAAGATACCGAAACGCCGCGCGTGCAAGCCGGCAGCTTCCTGACGCTGCATTACCGCATCGCCTCCCTGGAAACGCCAATCCTTTTCAGCGGCGAAGAAGTGGAAAGCGCAGCGGGCAACTCCAATTCCGAATTCCTCAGTACTTTCGACCTCTCCCCGGCCACCCTCCAACTCGGCAGCGGACAACTCGCGCCAGCGCTCGAAGCCTGCCTCATCGGCCTGCCCGCCGGAGCGCGGAAAATCTTTCATCTGCCACCGGAAGCCGCCTTCGGCGCGCGCAATCCCCACCTCATCGAACGTATCGCGCGTAACGCCCTGCCCGCTGGAGTCGAGCTTGCCGAGAACACCCTGGTCGAATTTTCAACTCCCAACGGCGCTGCCTTTACAGGCTTCCTGCGCCAGCTCGACGAACAAGGCGCGCTCTTCGATTTCAATCACCCGCTCGCCGGCAAAAGCATCGAATTCGAAGTCTGGATCCTGGGCATTCTCTGAATCCGGTTTTGGGGAGTCCCGGGAGGCTCAGGATGGGTAGCGCTTCATCGGCCCGCCGCCGCAAATCGCGCCGAAGAAACTCGGGGACAAGGACGGGCATCTTCCTCTGGATCCTGCGACTCCGCGCAGGATGACGGGTCAGCCGCGTAGGATGGGTAGAGCGCAAGCGAAACCCATCGGAGTTGCAGGAAAAGAAATGATGGGTTTCGCTTCGCTCTACCCATCCTACATGTCTGCATGCCGGATGAATACAACGGGCTGATTCTGCGACTTCGCGCAGGATGACAGGCTCGTGCATCGCTTGCCTCCAGGACGATTTTCTAAATTAGACTTAAGAATTATTCAATACAAATCACTACAGTAGCCAACTATTATTTAAGTAATTTAGAAAATCCCGTCCACCCCGGCAAAGCACAGGAAAAAACTTTCGATTCCGGGCCTTCGTGATTTGGTTGTTTTCAAAAGCCCCCAAAATGTTTTAGCATCGCTCTCTTTTTTCGCGAAAGGCAAGACCATTTCTCCCTCCCTGGATTCCGCCGCCGTCGTGATCGACGGCGTGGAAAAGAATTTCGGGCGCTTGCGGGCGCTTTCCGGAGTGTCGCTGGAAATCGCCGGCGGCGAGTTCTTCGGATTGCTCGGCCCCAACGGAGCGGGCAAAACCACGCTCATTTCCTGCCTTGCCGGTTTGGCGCGGCCCGATCGCGGGCGCATTTCGGTGCTCGGGCACGACACCGTCACCGATTACCGCGCCGCGCGGCGGCTGTTGGGGGTGGTGCCGCAGGAACTGGTCTTCGATCCGTTTTTCACCGTGCGCGAAACATTGCGCATCCAGTCCGGCTATTTCGGAATCCGGGGAAATGACGACTGGATCGACGAAATCCTCGACCACCTCGATCTGAACGAAAAGGCCGATACCAACACACGCCGCCTTTCCGGCGGGATGAAACGGCGGCTTCTGGTCGCCCAGGCGCTCGTGCACCGTCCGCCGGTGATCGTGCTCGACGAGCCGACCGCCGGGGTCGATGTCGAATTGCGCCAGGGATTGTGGAAATTCATTCAACGCCTGAACCGCGAGGGCCACACCATTATTCTGACGACCCATTATCTTGAGGAAGCCGAGGCGCTGTGCGGGCGGATTGCAATGCTCAAGGCCGGGGAAGTTGTCGCGCTCGACACCACGCAAAACCTGCTCAAGCGTTTTTCGGGACATGCGCTTTCCCTGCGCCTGCGGCTGGAAGGAAACGCGATGTTGCCGCCTCCCTTTTCCGGGCACGTCACCACCGATCATGACGGCTGGTCGAACCTGCCGCTGCCCGACCCCGCCGCCGTGACCGAAACGCTTTCCACGCTCGAACGCGCAGGCGTCAGGATTGCCGATGTCCGCCTTTCCGCGCCCGATCTGGAGGAAGTCTTTGTCCATGTGATGAACGAGGAGAAAGAGCGATGAATGAAAAAATCGCCCTCGCCTTTCCAGAATTGCGTTGGGGCGGATTCCGCACGCTATTCTGGAAGGAGGTGCTGCGTTTCTGGAAGGTTTCGGCCCAGACCATCGTCGCGCCGATGCTCACGGCACTCCTCTACCTGCTCATTTTCGGCCATGTCCTCGACAAGCTGCGCATTTACGGCAGCATCCCCTACACCGCTTTCCTCATTCCGGGACTGGCGATGATGTCGATCCTGCAGAATGCCTTTGCGAATTCCTCTTCATCGCTGATCCAGTCGAAAATCACCGGCAATCTCGTTTTTATCCTGCTGCCGCCGATCTCGACCCTGGAGTTCTTTTTCGCCTACGTGTTGGCCGCAGCCCTGCGCGGCGTCATCGTCGGGGCAAGCGTATTCCTGGCCACTTCCTTTTTCGCCTGGCCGGGGCTCGCAGCGCCGTTCTGGGTTTTTGCCTTTGCCATCGCCGGTGGCGCGATCATGGGCGTGCTCGGCCTGATCGCCGGCATCTGGGCGGAAAAGTTCGACCAGCTCGCCACTTTCCAGAATTTCCTCGTCATGCCACTGACGATGCTCTCCGGCGTTTTCTATTCGATCCACTCCTTACCGCCCTTCTGGCAAAAGATCTCGCATTTCAACCCCGTCTTTTATATGATCGACGGTTTCCGCTACGGCTTTTTCGGCATCTCCGATGTCGATCCGTGGATTTCCCTTGCCGTTGCCGTGCTCGGACTCTGCCTCGTCAGTGCCCTGGCGTTGATCATGATCGCGCGCGGCTACAAACTTCGTTACTAACACTGAAAAGGACACCCTTGTCATGATGCATCCCGAAGAAATTGCCGCAGCGATCCGCGCCGGCATGGACTGTGAACACCTGCGCGTCCGGGGCGACGGACGGCATTTCGAGGCGCTGATCGTCAGCGAGGAATTTGCCGGACACTCCCGCATCGAGCGGCAGCAGCGCGTTTTCCGTGAACTGCAAAGCCGTATCGACAGCGGCGATCTGCACGCGCTCTCGATGAAGACCCTGACTTCCGACGAATGGAATTCCTCGCGGCATGGATAAACTCCTGATCGAAGGCGGGGCGCCGCTCCGTGGCGAAATCGCCATTTCCGGCGCGAAAAACGCCGCGCTGCCAATCCTCTGCGCCGCGCTGCTTTCCTCCGAACCGCTTTCGCTCTCGAACCTGCCGCAACTGAATGACATTTCCACGATGCTGCGCCTGATCGGGCAGATGGGCGTTTCCATCGCCCGCGACGGCGATGGCGTCACGCTCGACGCCGCGCAGTTGTCCAACCCGCTCGCGCCCTACGAAATGGTCAAGACGATGCGTGCCTCGATCCTCGTGCTGGGCCCGCTGGTCGCGCGGCACGGCGAAGCGCGCGTCTCGCTGCCCGGCGGCTGCGCCATCGGCGCGCGCCCGGTCGACCAGCACATCAAGGGATTGGCCGCGATGGGCGCCGAAATCCACGTCGAGCACGGCTACATCCACGCCAAGGCAAAACGCCTGAAGGGCGCGCGGATCTGCACCGACATGGTCACCGTCACCGGCACCGAAAACCTGATGCTCGCAGCATGCCTCGCCGAAGGCGAAACCATCATCGAAAACGCCGCGCGCGAACCCGAAGTCGTCGATCTCGCCAACTGCCTGAGCGCGATGGGCGCGCGCATCTCCGGCGCGGGCAGCGACACCGTGCGCATCGAGGGCGTCGAAAGCCTCTCCGGCGCGGCATACCGGATCATGCCCGACCGCATCGAAACCGGAACCTACCTCTGCGCCGCCGCCGCCACCGGCGGCGAAGTACGCCTCACGCGCACCCAGGCCGGCTCACTGGACGCCATCATCGACAAACTCCTGGAAGCCGGTTGCGACATCCAGGGCGAGTCCGGCGCAATCAGCCTCAAAGCGCCTCCGCGCCTCAAATCCGTCAGCCTGCGCACCGCGCCCTACCCCGCTTTCCCCACCGACATGCAGGCCCAGTTCATGGCGATCAACGCGATTGCCGACGGCGTTGCGACGATCCGCGAAACGATTTTCGAAAACCGTTTCATGCACGCCGTCGAATTGATGCGCCTGGGCGCCGACATCCAGATCGACGGCAGCAACGCCACCGTGCGCGGCGTTGCGCAACTCGAAGGCGCGCATGTAATGGCCACCGACCTGCGCGCCTCGGCCAGCCTCGTCATCGCCGGCCTCGCCGCGCAGGGCGAAACCCTCGTCCACCGCATCTACCACCTGGATCGCGGCTACGAACGGATCGAGGAAAAGCTCTCCGCGCTGGGCGCGCGGGTGCGCCGGGTCAATTGAGCGAGGAAGTTTTTCCTCCCTCTCCCCTCGCGGAGGAGGGCTCCCCAGGGAGTGCGTAGCCTGTTCAACCGTATAGGGAGTCAAAGGGATAATTCCCTTTGGGAAAGGGGGCTTTGATCCTGCGACTTCGCGCAGGATGATGAATCACCACCGCGCAGGGCAAGCCCGATTCGTCATCCTGCGCGGAGCGCAGCGTAGTCGCAGGATCCATCCTACTGTTTTATTTTCTAAATTAGAATCAAGAATTCACTCATAAAAACCACTACCGTAGCGAACAATTATTTAAGTAATTTAGAAAATTCATATCTCCCCTCACCCTGCCTTGAATCCCGGCATGCTTGACTCGCCGATTTTTGCTAGAATGCGCGGTTCCGTTCGATTGACTTCTTTTGAGGAGCCTGATTTCAATGCCAAGTATTCGCGTCAAGGAAAATGAGCCGTTTGAAGTGGCGATTCGCCGTTTCAAGCGTAGTATCGAAAAAACCGGGCTGCTGACCGAGTTGCGCGCCCGCGAGTTTTATGAAAAACCCACGGCGGAACGCAAGCGCAAGCACGCGGCAGCCGTCAAGCGGCATCACAAGCGCATCCGCAGCCAGATGCTGCCGCCCAAGCTCTACTGATCCGACGCGATTGCATTGATCCTGCAAGGGACCGCCCATCACGATGGGCGGTTTTGTCGTTTCCGCTTCCGGCAATCCCTCTCCGGCAGTTTTTCCTATGGGATGCTCTGAACAAGTCACCGCGCCGTGTGCATCTGCGGAGTCGGGCGGTCTGCGGCGTTGCAAATCCTCGCGATACCTTCAGGTATCGCTGCGGTTTACGCCTAGCATCCCATCCCGATCCGCAGCGCACACTTACCGCTCGACTTATTCAGAGCATCCCATGATCCCCGAAAGTTTTCTTCAGGAACTGCTCAGCCGCACCGACCTCGTCGGTCTGATCGATGCTCATGTACCGTTGAAAAAGGCCGGTGTGGAATATGCCGCCTGTTGCCCTTTTCACAACGAGAAAACCCCGTCGTTTACCGTGAGTCCGACGAAGCAGTTTTATCACTGCTTCGGCTGCGGCGCGCATGGCACTGCGATCGGATTCCTGATGGAATATACCGGCCTCGATTTCCGGGAGGCGGTGCGGGATCTGGCTTCGCGTGCGGGAATGCAGGTGCCCGAGACGCTGCCGGATCGAAACGAGCCGCGCGCTGCGCCGCGCAATCTCGTCCAGACGATGGGAAAGGCCGCAGATTGGTATTACGGGCAGTTGAGAAACGCGCAGGAAGCGACCGAATACCTCAAGCGGCGCGGTGTTTCCGGGGAAACCGCGAAGCTTTTCCGCATCGGATATGCGCCGCCGGATTGGCAAAACCTGGCCGCCGTGTTTCCCGATTACCAGGCGCCCGAATTGCTTGCGGCCGGACTGGTGACCGAAAACGAGAATGGCCGGCGTTATGACCGGTTTCGTGACCGTGTCATTTTCCCGATCCTCAACGCGAAGGGAGAAACGGTCGCCTTCGGCGGGCGTCTGCTGGAGAGCGCCGGACGGGAAAAACCAGAAGGCGATCAGGGGCCGAAATACCTGAATTCCCCGGAGACCCCCCTCTTTTCAAAGGGACAGGAACTCTTCGGCTTGCCGCAGGCGCGGGCCGGATTGCGCGAAACCGATACCGCAATCGTGGTCGAAGGCTATATGGATGTGGTGATGCTGGCGCAGCATGGCGTGAGAAATGCCGTGGCGACGCTCGGGACGGCAACGACTTCGACGCATGTGAAGAAATTGTTTCGCCAGGTGTCGCGCGTCGTTTTCTGTTTCGATGGCGATGCCGCCGGCAAGAGGGCTGCCTGGCGCGCGCTGGAAAATTGCCTGGAGGCGATTGGGGAACAGAATCTGGTCGCCTTCGCTTTTTTGCCCGAAGGGCATGATCCGGACAGTTTCGTTTCCGCATTCGGCAAGGATGCCTTCTTGCAGCGGATCGCCGAAGCAGTGCCTCTTTCGGATTTTCTGCTGCGCGCGCTGGCATCGCAGTGCGAGATGGGCAGCGCCGAAGGTCATGCAAAGCTGTTGACGCTTGCAAAACCCCTTCTGGCGCGGCTTTCGGCGCCGCTCCTGCGCTTGCAGATTGCCAAGCGCCTGGCTGAAGCGAGCGGTTTTTCCCAGCAGGAAGTCGAGCGCGTGTGCGATTTGCGCCCGGTCGTTCCCCCGCCGCCGCCGCGCGCGAAACGGCCCGCGCCGAGCCTGCTGCGCACGCTGATCCGCGATCTTCTCCAGTGCCCGGAACTGGCGCGGCGCGTACCGCTGGAGTCGCTGCCGGGGGACGACCCGGATTCGGGACTGCTGCGCCGGCTCGCCACCCTGTTGTTGCCGGAAGAGGGAGAAGGCGAGGCGGACGAGATCGGCAGCCACGCGATGCTGATCGAGCGCCTGCGCCGCCGTGGCGAGGAAGAGCTGCTGCGGCAATTGAACTCGATCAATCAGGATTTGCTGCGGGAATCCTTTTCCCGGGAAGACATCGAGGCGGAATTCGGCACGGCGCTTGAAAAACTCTCGGAATTGCGTTCCCGGCGCGAATTTGAGGAATTGAAGGAAAAAGCCCGGAAACTGGGCGTGTCTGGTCTATCCTCAGATGAAAAGGCGCGTTACCTTCGGCTTCTGGCAAGAACCGGATAAATATTCCATTGAAAGGACAAGGACAATGAAAAAAGGAGTAAAATTTGAAGTTTTCGCAAAAAGTTAGCAGGGGACAGGGTATGGCTGCCGAAAAGGAAGTGAAAGAGAAAAAATCCAAAGCGCCGAAGATCTCCCGGAGCAAGGAACGCGCCGCTGCGCAATTGCTTGCGCAGGCAACGGAAAACCTGCCGTCTCCGGTGGATGCGGAGACGCGCCGCATGCGGCTCAAGAACCTCATCATCCAGGGCAAGGAACGCGGCTTCCTCACCTACGCCGAAATCAACGACCATTTGCCGGACGATATCGTCGACGCGGAGCAGATCGAGTCGATCATCAGCACCTTCAACGACATGGGGATCCAGGTCTACGACGAGGCTCCCGATGTCGATCAGATGCTGATGTCCGAGACGGCGCCCAGCGTCACCGACGACGAGGCCGTCGAGGAAGAGGCAGAACAGGCGTTGTCCTCGGTCGATTCCGAATTCGGACGCACGACCGATCCGGTGCGGATGTACATGCGCGAAATGGGCACGGTCGAACTCCTGACGCGCGAAGGTGAAATCGAAATCGCCAAGCGCATCGAAGATGGCTTGAAGCACATGATCCAGGCGATTTGCGCCTGTCCGACGACGATCGTCGAAATTCTCGATCTGGCCTCGAAGGTCGAAAGCAACGAGATTCGCGTCGACGAAGTCGTCGATGGCCTGATCAATCCCGACGATCCGGAAGCGGAGCCCATGCTGGAAGCCAGCAGCGCCGACCTGGACGAGGACGAGGACGCCGAGGATGACGGCAGCGAGAAGGTTTCGGCGGCGCTCCTGAAGCTGCGGGAAGACTCGCTCGAACGTTTTGCCGTCGTTCGCGCCATACACGCGAAGGCAAAAACGGCGCTGGCGAAAAAGGGATCGCAGGACAAGAGCTACCTCAAGCTGCAACAGCAGATTACCAACGAGCTGATGCAGATTCGCTTCACCTCGCGCACGATCGAACAACTGTGCGACGCGGTGCGCGGCATGATCGAGGAAGTGCGGCATTGCGAACGCAAGATCCTGCGCATCTGCGTCGAAAAGGCGAAGATGCCGCGCCCGCATTTCATCAAGATCTTTCCCGGAAACGAAACCAATCTCGGCTGGGTCGAGGAAGAAATTGCCGCCAGCGGCAACAAGACTTTCGTGCCGGTGCTCGGGCGCAACGCGCCGGCCATCAAGGAACAACAGCAGTTTCTCGTCAGCCTGCAAAATCGCATTGGCATTCCCCTGAAGGAACTCAAGGAAATCAACAAGCAGATGTCGACCGGCGAAGCCAAGGCACGCCGCGCCAAGCGCGAGATGACCGAGGCCAACCTGCGGCTGGTGATTTCCATCGCCAAGAAATATACCAATCGCGGCCTGCAATTCCTCGACCTGATCCAGGAAGGCAATATCGGCCTGATGAAAGCCGTCGACAAGTTTGAATACCGGCGCGGCTACAAGTTCTCGACCTACGCGACCTGGTGGATCCGGCAGGCCATCACGCGCTCGATCGCCGACCAGGCGCGCACGATCCGCATTCCGGTGCATATGATCGAGACGATCAACAAGATGAACCGTCTCAGCCGCCAGATCATGCAGGAAACCGGGCAGGACGCCGATCCGCGAACGCTGGCGAAGAAGATGGAAATGCCCGAAGACAAGATCCGCAAGATCATGAAAATCGCCAAGGAGCCGATTTCGATGGAAACGCCGATCGGCGACGACGACGATTCGCATCTGGGCGATTTCATCGAGGATCAATCGACGCTGGCGCCGACCGACGCCGCGCTGTATTCGAGCCTGCGCTTCATCACCAAGGAAGTGCTCGACACGCTGACGCCGCGCGAAGCCAAGGTATTGAGAATGCGCTTCGGCATCGAAATGAATACCGACCACACGCTCGAAGAAGTCGGCAAGCAGTTCGACGTCACGCGCGAACGCATCCGCCAGATCGAAGCCAAGGCCCTGCGCAAGCTGCGTCATCCCTCGCGCTCGGACAAACTGCGCAGCTTCCTCGACAACAACGGCTGATCCCTGACGCGCATAAAACGCAGCAGGTTTTCCTGTGGGCCTATAGCTCAGTTGGTCAGAGCAGGCGACTCATAATCGCTTGGTCGGGGGTTCAAGTCCCTCTGGGCCCACCATTCCCCAATTCCGGTGAATCCAAAAAACCCGATTCCGCAAGGATTCGGGTTTTTTCTTGCCCAATTGCCGCCCGAGGCATCCTGAGCGGCTGAAACGCGGAGCGGAAGTGATGCCGATCCGCGCAAAACGGCAATATGGTCGCTGTGCGCGATTTGGGTTGTACCGGCAGGAGCTTCCAGGCTTGACTTTCCGAGGAAACCCGTAATAATTACGTGTATTGTGAGTTCTCTCGCCAATGAGCCGATACCGTTTCGGATGAACGATGCAGACATGTTGCAGATGGTTCGCCGGATCGCGGCAAACTCTGACTCGATTTTCTTCGGGCCACATTCGCTCAAGCGGATGAAGCGGCGGCACATTACCCGAATGCAGGTAATCGCTTCTCTCCGGCAAGGTTCCATTGAAGAATCGGCACACAAAAACATACGCGGCAACTGGCAATGCACCCTAAGACACCTGCATGCCGGTGATCTTGTCCGGGTTGCTGCGGCTATCGAGAAGGACGATAACGGAGCATGGATCGCCGTAATCACGGTATTTTGAAGGAGGAATAACCATGTACCACTACACGGAATCCGGCCTGCAAAATATTTGGCTGCTAAACGGATTCAAGACCCACAAGGTAACGGATGGAATAGCTGTATCCATCATCAACATTGAGGGATTGCACAAGCTTATTGGCAAAAGTCTGGCGCGCAAGGCTTATCTGACAGGAAGTGAATTCCGTTTCCTGCGCAAGGAGATGGATTTTTCACAAAAACGAATCGCGGCATTGGTCGGCAGGACAGAAGAAGCCGTATCGAAATGGGAGCGCCTGGGACATATACCCGACAGCGCAACACGTTTGCTTCAGGCAATCTATCTGGAATCCATTGACGGGGACATCAAGTTCAGGAAACTGGTGGAAGAACTTGCAGAGCTTGATCGTGTGCAGCAAGAAAGACTGGTATTCGAGGATACTCTGGATGGCTGGCGCAAGGCGGCCTGAGCAAAGTTTGCGAAGCGAAGGAAGAAAGCAGCGAGACTCATTTGGAGATGACATGAAACCCAACCGCCTGAACCGCTTGATTTGTGGCCTGATCCTGGGACTATCCCTGTCCGCTTCCGCAATCCATGCCGCTCCCCCTGAGCTTGCGCTTGCACTTGCGCCCGAGATTGCGCCGTCTACCGAGACTGCCGAAGCCGGCATCAATGCCTTCGCTTGCGACCTGTACGCGCAACTCAAGAAGCAAGGCGGAAACCTCTTCTTTTCTCCCTTGAGCATCTCCTACGCGCTCGCGGTGACTGGCGCGGGCGCGCGCGGCGAAACGCTTGCGCAAATGGAGCGGGTACTGCATGCGCCACTGGGCAAACAGCACGATCATGCGGCTTTTTCCAAATTGATGCAGCGCCTCAATACAGCGCAAAGCGACGAACAAGTGCGCATGGTCATTGCCAACTCGCTGTGGCCGGATAAAAGCCTTTCGATCCGGCCCGAATATGAAGAGACGGCAAGAAATTATTATGGCGCTCCGATCACCCCGGTCAATTACAAGGACGGGCAGAACGCAGCAAAACAAATCAACGCCTGGGTCGAGCAAAAGACAAGGGATCGGATACGCGATCTCTTGAGTCCGGGCGACCTGAATGCCTCTACGCGCCTTGTGCTGGTCAACGCCGTCTATTTCAATGGCCGCTGGCTGTCCCCGTTTGACTCCGGCAACACAAGAACCGCTGTTTTCCACGCGCCCGGCAAGCAAGTGGATACACGCTTCATGTTCCAGAAGAAAGTTTTCAGATACGGGCAGGTCGAGAATCTACAGATACTGGAACTGCCCTATAAGGGGGAAGGTTTTTCCATGCTCGCGCTCTTGCCCGAAGACAAGCCGGGCGCGCTCGAAAAACTGGAGGGCGCGCTTTCGCCGGAGAGCCTTGCCCAATGGACGACAGCGCTCACCCGGCAGGAAGTGAATGTTCTTTTCCCGAAATTCAAGCTGACCTGGGGAGCCAGGGAACTGAATGGCGAACTCATCGCATTGGGGATGCGCAACGCTTTTGGGTCGGCGGATTTCAGCGGCATCAGTCCGGAAAATCCGTTCATCAGCAAGGTAGTGCACAAAGCCGATGTGGAGGTAGACGAAGGCGGCACCGTGGCCGCAGCGGCGACAGGCGTCATGATGAGCAAATCTGCCGTCGCAAGACCCATTCCAGAATTCCGCGCCGACCGCCCCTTCCTTTTCCTCATCCGCGAAAACAGCAAGGGCACGATCCTCTTCATGGGGCGCCTGACGGAGCCTCGATAAGGCAATAACCACCCAGGAGGGACAGGACATAGCTTGGGGTGAGCGCAAGCGAAGCCCAACGGAATTACCCGCACCCGAAATATTGGGCTTCGCTTGCGCTCACCCCAACCTATGCCCTGCGCTCTACGCTGCAACCCGGTTTCGGAGAGAAGGTTTCGTAGGGGACGCCGCCTTCGGCGTCCCGTTTGATTGAGCAAACAGCAGATTCCGCAACAACAAAAAAGCGGCCCGAAAGCCGCTTTTTCGTTGGAAGAAAGAACCCGCTCAATCTTCGCCGGCCAGGGCCATCAACAGCCGCAGCAGGCTGACGAAGATGTTGTAGATATCGAGATAGACCGACAGCGTCGCCATGATGTAGTTCGTTTCGCCGCCGTGCACGATGCGGTTGATGTCGTACAGGAGATAACCGCAGAAGAGCAGCAGGATCGCCGCCGAAATCGCCAGCGACAAGGCCGGGATCTGGAAGAAGAGGTTGGCAATGATCGCCAGGAACACCACCACCAGGCCAACAAACAGGAATTTGCCCCAGTGGCTGAAATCGCGCCTGGTCGTTGCGGCAATGCCCGAGAGCGTGAAGAAAATCGCCCCCGTCCCGCCTGCGGCCATCGCAATCAGTTGCCCGCCGTTGGAAAAGCGCCCGAGCGCAAATTGCAGGAGTCCGGAAAGCGCCACGCCCATGAAGAGCGTGAAAATGAGCAGGAACACCACGCCCATTCCGCTGTCCTTGGTGCGGCTGACGGCGAACATCAGGCCGTAGGCAATCCCGAAGAAGAGCAGCAGGCCGATCCACGGGCTGCCGATGGCCATGAGATTGAAGCCCGTATAAACACCGAACAGCGCGCCGATCAGCGTCGGAATCATCGAAACGCCAAGCAGCAGATAGGTATTGCGCAGAACGCGCTGCTGCGCCTCGCCGACCTCCTGGCCCTGCTGCCATGCGCCGCCGCGAAGAAGCTCTCCTCCCATCCCTGGGGAAGCCTGCTCTCCGGATTGATTCGAGATTTGCCGGGGTTGACCGAATTGTGGGCGTTCCATAAAAACTCCTTGAAAATTATGGATTTATAATAGAAATGACACTTGCTGAAAGAGCATAATCGAGAAAGAAAAAACTTGCAACCCGGCGCCGGACGAACAAGGACAATGGCATGAATCCACCCTCTCCCCAAGTCATCTCCCGTCGAGGGAGAGGAGACTCCCACCGGCGCTTTCGCGCCACCTCCCTCGAAGGGAGAGGCTTGTTCACATCCCGATCAAAAAACCTCTAAAATTGCTGGCACCTCTTTCGATGGATGCGCAAACAACATGGACAACAACCTCAAAATCTGGTCGGCTGAATTTCTTGGCACTTTCTGGCTGACCCTTGGCGGCTGCGGCAGCGCGGTGCTTGCAGCGGCGTTCCCGGAAGTCGGCATCGGCCTGCTCGGCGTCTCGCTCGCCTTCGGGCTGACGGTGGTCACGGGCGCCTATGCCTTCGGCCCGATTTCGGGCGGGCACTTCAACCCCGCCGTCTCGCTTGGCGTCGTCGCGGCGGGTCGCATGCCGGCCAGCCGCCTGCCGGGCTACATCGTCTCGCAAGTGGCCGGCGCCTGCGTCGCTGGCGCGATTCTCTACCTCATCGCCACCGGCAAACCCGGCGCGGAACTCGGCGGTTTTGCCTCCAACGGCTACGGCGAAAACTCGCCAGGCGGATACGGCCTGTTCGCCGCGCTGATCTGCGAGGTCGTGATGACCGCCATTTTCCTGATCGTCATCCTGGGCGCGACCGCAAACCGCGCCACCGGCAGCATGGCGGGCCTGGCGATTGGCCTCTGCCTCACCCTGATCCACCTCGTCTCGATCCCGGTCACGAACACCTCGGTCAACCCGGCCCGCAGCACCGGCGTCGCCCTCTTCGCCCCACCGGCAGCGCTGGAGCAACTCTGGCTCTTCTGGCTCGCCCCGCTGGTAGGCGCCGTGCTGGGCGCGCTGATCTACCGCGCCCTGCTGGACGAACCCGCGAAAGCCGCGTAAAGACAGCAGACGCAATTTGCACCACCCACAAACGGGCGTCATCAAGCGCCCGTTTTTTTGTCATAATTTTCTAAATTTACTTAAATAATGTTTAGCTACTGTAGTGTTTTTTACTTAATAATTATTACAGTAATTTAGAAAATTAAGCCACAGAGCGACTGGAAAACAAATTGGTTTTCGTAGGGGCAGTCGTTTTCAGAAGGCGACTGCACCAAACTTCAGAAGTGAACTACACGGAGCATAGTTGCGAGGTGAGTGAGTCTGTGCTAGCTCTGTTGAAGTGGCTAGTCTTGACAGAGAATGGTGCAGCAAATAAACTGAGGTCATGTTTTTTAACTGACGCAATCATGACCACCAAAACAACCCCAAGACCAGAACAAGTCCGTGCTGCGCGCAGCCTTCTCGGTTGGTCCCAGCAAAATCTCGCCGAAAAAGCTGGTGTCGCGGTCTCGACGGTGGCGGATTTCGAGCGCGGCCAACGCAACTTGGTGCCGAATAATGCTTTTGCGATCCAGCAAGCTCTGGAAGCAGGCGGTATCCTGTTCACCGAGACCGGCGTCAGCCACGGGTTTCATTGGACATTTATGACTGAGCATGGGATGAGCGATCTAGTCGTTACCTTCACGCCCGAAGCCAACGAAACGCTGATCAATTTTGCGTCGATATTCGGCGCGGTTGATCCCCCCAAGGTTTCGATCAACACTATTCAGTGCGTGACACCTGAACTAAAAAGCAAAGTCAACAATTACGTTGATCGGCATGCCACCAAAGCACCACATCTGTTCCGCCTGCGCAAGATGCTTGCCGACATGCCCGACGGAGAATTCTTCCTGCTATTGCCGATTCCCCCGACCTCAACGGCCGAGCAGTATCAATATGAACAGGTGCTGCACCAGCTTAATCATCCGCAAGAGCAGCCTCTGGATGCAGACATGCAGGTCTTCGACCATTTGATTGCGCTATATAACATGTGCATCCCTCGAACAGATAAGCACTTCATCATTGGCAATCCCAAGAAGATGGACCGTATCTGTCGATTTTGTAGAGGCACAACGAAAACCGGCGCTAAATTTGACAAGGAAGCCCATGCTATTCCGGCAGCACTGGGCAACAAGTTCCTGAAGCTTGCCGACGAATGCGATACGTGCAACGGGTACTTTGGGGAGGAGATCGAACCTACTCTCGTCGAATTGCTAAACATCCAGCGGGTATTCTTGGGCATTGAAGCTCGCGGGAGATTGCCTACTGTTAAGTTTCCCGGTGGCACTATGTTCCACGAAAACAAGGACGGTAAGCGTATGGTTGTCGTCTCCGGGAAAATCTCGGAGGATGCATCTGGCGTGTTGAGCGCGCAACTGGGTCGCGGTAAACCCATCGTCCCACAGAATTTCTACCGAGCACTAAGCAAAATCGCCCTATCTGTCATCCCGGAGGAGGAGCTCTTGGCCCTGAAGAAAACGGCGCAGTGGGTACGCTATGGCGAATCTGCTAGCGAGCCTTTACCGAAGATTGCAGCAGCGGTGGTAATGCTCCCCCCAGACCCGTCTGCTCAAATCACCTTATACATCCGTAAGGAACCGCACCCCAAGATGCCGCATGTTGTGTGCGAATTCCGGCTGGGGTGCTACATGTACGTTTACGCCCTCCCTTTCTCCGAACGCGATGAGGGCGACCTGATTGGGTTCTTTGAGGAAGAGGATTTCAAACAAACGTTCCGTCATTATGCGTTCGTGCCATCTTGGACTCAGCAGGACTACAGCGGAACCCAAGAAATTCAGATAGTCCAGAAAATGACGATGTCGCCTCGCTACATGTCCAGCGCATAGGTGTTACCCGTGTCCCCGAACACCTGTTACCTATGCCCCAAGTCCATACACTGGTGCGCTCACCCCAACGATCATGGAGCTTGGCGCCACCCCGGATGATGAAAGAAATTTGGGGGTGCAAGGCAGCCGGCAGAGGTCGTGCTTATGTTTGGAGGACATATCCCGCCCCCAACGTGACCCGTCAGACGCATCCGTACCCCGGATTGCTTCCTTAGAGAGCGCACGCTAAATAGGCCGTTGGCAACTTGTCGCCTTCAGGCTGATTGTGTCTTGACGCAGGCCGCCTTGCTTTTTGAGTGTAAAACCGACAGGAGGCAATATGCAACTCTGTGCATTACACAAGCGGGTCATTGGCTTGGATGTTCATCAGGCGCAAATTACGGCCTGTGCGCTGATCGAACAAGCCGATGGAAGCACGCGCATCGAGCATCGGCAGTTCGGCGCGTTTGCCCGTGATCGCCGTGAATTGGCCCAATGGGCCACCTCGCTGCAACCCGATGAAGTCGTGATGGAATCTACCGGCATCTATTGGAAGAGTCCCTATGCTGCCTTGGAAGCCGTCGGTATCGCTGCCAAGGTGGTCAACGCCCGGCATGTCAAGAACGTGCCCGGACGCAAGACGGACGTTGGCGACGCGCAATGGCTGGCAACCCTCTCGCGTGCCGGGCTGTTGCGCGCCTCGTTCGTGCCGCCGGCCCATTTTCGTCAATTGCGCCTAATTGCCCGCGAACGGCAGAAATTGGTCGGACAACTGGCCTCTGACAAGAACCGCGTCCACAAGCTTCTCACCGATGACGGCATCCGCTTGAGCGTGGTGCTCAGCGACATTCATGGCAAATCGGCCCGCGCCATGATCAAGGCGCTGATTGCCGGACACCCGCCAGAAGAGGTCCTCCGTCTGGCGAGTCGGCGGCTCAAGGCCAGCCGCCAGGAATTGCTCGATGCCTTGCAAGGCAATTTGACGGACAGTCATTGTTTTGTGCTCGAGGAACTGATGCGGAAAATCGAGGACATCGAGGCACGCATCGCACGCTTTGAAGCCCGCCTGTTGCGCGAGTTGCAACCGCAGCGCGATATTTTGGCCTTGCTCCAAACCCTGCCCGGCATCGACCTGATCGGCGCAGCCATGCTGTTGGTGGAAATCGGTTCGGATATGAGTGTGTTTGGCAATCCTGATCGCTTGGCATCGTGGGTCGGTATGTGTCCGGGCAACAACGAATCCGCAGGCAAACGCAAAGGCTCCAAGATGCGCAAGGGCAACTCTTATGTGCGCCGCCTGTTGTGCGAGTTCGCCCATGCCGCCAGCCGAACCGCTTCTGTGTTCCAATCAAAATTCCAAGCCCTGCGGGTACGACGAGGACACAAACGCGCCATCGTCGCGATCGGCCACAAACTTCTGCGAACCATCTTCTTCATGCTCCAGCGGCGCAAATATTACCGGGACAGCTCCGTCGACTATGAAGAACTCAGCGTTCGTCGCAACGCCCCGCGTTGGATCAAGTCCCTGACACGCTTCGGCTTCATCGCCCCTGCCAGCGCCTGATACTAACGCTCTTCTGAGCAACAACCCAGTCCTTCAGCAGACAGGTTGGTGCTCGCCTGTCAAATGAGTTCTTTCACGCTAACCTATACGAGCGGTATGCGTTCGCTCTTTATTCAAAACGCCCCGAACATCCCTCCCAGCACGATCACCGCGACCAGGCCGAGGAGGGCGCCGACGATGCCGACCATCACGATGTCGCGGTAGCTTTCGCGGTGGGTCGATCCGCAGACCGCCAAGAGGGTGACGACTGCGCCGTTGTGGGGCAGGCTGTCGAGCGTGCCTGCGCCGATGACGGCGATGCGGTGCAGCAGCGCGGGGTCGATGCCGAGTTCTGCCGCGCGGATCATGTAGGTGTTGCCGAGCGCGTCGAGCGCGATTGTCAGGCCGCCCGAAGCCGAGCCGGTCAGCGCGGCCAGCAGGTTGGTGGCGACCGCCAGCGAGACGAGGGGGGAGCCGCCGATGTCGAGCACCCAGGCCCTGACGATCTCGAAGGCCGGCATCGCCGCGACGACCGAGCCGAATCCGACCAGGCTGGCGACGCTGATCGCGGGCAACACCGAAGCGTTCGCGCCCGCGTCCATCGTTTCGCGCAGATTCGGCAGGCGCCGCCAGTTGATCGCCAGCACGGCGGCAATCGCGCACAGCAGGGCCGTCACCACCGCCCAGACGCCGCCGATTCCCGAAAGCGAAGCGCCGCCCCAACGCGGCTCGTTCAGGAATTCCGCGTCCATATTCGGCAGCACGAAGAGCGACATCAGCAGATTGACGGCCACCACCACGATCAGCGGAAGAAAGGCGAGATAGACGGGCAGCGGGGCGGTTGCGGGCTGGCCGTGCAGGATTTCGGCGGGGTCGAATTCACGGGCGGCGACAGCCCGTTCGCGCAGCGCGTCGTTATCGGCGATCGGCGCCGGGGGAGAAAGCGCAGCGCCGCTCGCCTCGAAGCCTTCGCCGGACAGACGCGCCCTCTTTTCCATCAGATAAAGCCAGTACAGCCCGAAAGCCAGCATGATCGCGGCAGCGATCAGCCCGAGGCCCGGAGCGGCGAAGGGCGTCGTGCCGAAGAAGGGCATCGGGATCGCGTTCTGGATTGCGGGCGTGCCGGGCAAGGCGGACATGGTGAAGGTCGAAGTCCCGAGCACAATCGCCGCCGGCATCAGCCGCCGTGGAATATCGGCCAGCCGGAACAGCCGCTGCGCCATCGGCGCCAGCACGAAGAAGGCGACGAAGAGGCTCACCCCGCCGTAAGTCACCATCGCCCCGGCCAGGACCACGGCCAGCACCGCCCTGCCCGCGCCGAGCTTCTGCATCAGGAAATCGGCGACGATCGAGATCGAACCGCTGTTTTCCATCAACTTCCCGAACAGCGCCCCGAGCAGGAAGAGCGGAAAGAACTGCGCCAGGAAACGCGCCGCGCTTCCCATGAACGTCAGCGTCCAGTGCGCCAGCAGCGGCTCCCGCGAAAACAGCACCGCGCACATCGCCGCCATCGGCGCCAGCAGCAGGACGCTCCAGCCCCTGAAGGAAAGCCAGATCAGAAGACCCAGGCCGAGCAGAATGCCGAACAATCCCAGACTCATCCCTACACTCCTTCGAGCAGCGCGTCGAGTTCAAAGGACGATTTCCGTCCCAGCGCGCCGCCGTGTTCGACCAGAAAATTCGCGGCGGCCCGCCGCCCCGTATCGCGCAACATCGTCAGGAACGCCCATTCCGTATTCAGCTTGGAAGTGGATCCGAGCGAGATCATCACTTCATCGGCAATCCGGTGAATCCGCATCGCGGACCAGCGCTCGCTTTCTCCTTCCGCTCCCGGCATCCTGCGCACAATCCTGTGCAGCAGCCCGATCATCCGCAACTCCTTCAACAGCACCGCGTTGAACGAAACCTCGTTCAGCCGGTTCTGGATTTCATGCGCCATCCTCGGCGTGCCCGGACGCTCCACCGGATTGATCTGCACCAGGATGATGTCCTCCGAATTGCTCTCGCGCACCAGCGGCGTAATCGTCGGGTTTCCCGAATAACCCCCGTCCCAGTACGGATCCCCGTCGATCTCGATCGCCTGGAACATCGTCGGCAGGCACGCCGAAGCCAGCAACACATCCGCGTTCAGCTCGCTGTTGCGGAACACCCTTCCGCGCCCCGTCCGCACATTCGTCGCCGTAATGAAAAGCTTGATCGGGGAATCCGGAAGATGCGAAAAATCGACCGAATCCTCCAGGATCGAACGCAGCGGATTGATCCCCTTTGGATTCATCAAATAAGGCGAAACCGCCCGCGCCATCATGTCCAGCGCCAGGAAGAACGGCGAATGGTCGAGCGTCCAGCGCCCCATCCACCTGTCCAGCGGAGTGCGCTGGAACGGACTGAAGGTCCCCGCCTCCGAAACCCGGAACCAGAAGCGCTCCAGCGCCGTCCGCGCCCCTTGCGCCCCGCCTTCGGTAAAGCCGTGCGCCAGCACCGCCGCATTCATCGCCCCGGCGGAAGTCCCCGAAATCCCCTCGAAGCGCAGCCATTCCTCTTCGAGCAACCTGTCGAGCACTCCCCACGTAAAAGCCCCATGCGCCCCGCCTCCCTGCAAGGCCAGATCGACAAAAAGCGTCTCGCGCGCAGCGTTCTTTCCGGGCGTTTTTCGGGGGGATGGCATGGGGATTCCGTGCAGGAAAGGAAAGAAAAAGTATAGCGCCTGAGCAGTTCCGAAGCCCTTGAAAGGGGGGATATTTTCTAAATTACTGTAATAATTATTTGATGAAAATAACTACTGTAGCCGAACATTCTTTAAGTGAATTTAGAAAATTAAACCCGAGCAGGCCGGATAGGCGAAGCGCCATCCAACGCATGGAGTCCGTGATGTTGGCTTCCTCTTCGAGGGAGGTGGCGCGCAGCGCCGGGGCGCCTGCACTCCCCCTGCTCATGCCGGCGTGTCGCGGCGTTCCATCTTGTGCTGTTTCTTGTAGGCGTACATTTTTTCATCGGCCTGGGACAGGATCTCGCCAGAGGGCAAGGCATTGCCCTTCGTGACTTCGACAACGCCATAACTCAGGCTGCCCTTGAAGGGTGCGCCGCTCTCCGTAGTCAATGGCTCTGCAACGAGCACACTCCGCAAGCTTTCCAGACGGTCTTCGGCGGCTTTCCAGTCGATGCCGGTCGCCAGGATCATGAATTCGTCTCCGCCCAGCCGGCAAAGACAACAATCCTCGGAGAAGGTTTTCAGCAAATCCGAGACCTTGAGGATATAGCGGTCGCCTTCCACATGGCCGAAAACGTCGTTGACGTATTTGAGCTGATCCATGTCGATGAAGCAGATCACGAAATCGAAATGCTGGTCGATCCATTCGTTCAGCAGCTTCATCCCGTAATGCCGGCTGTACACTCCGGTCAGCGTATCCCGGTAGGCGACTTCTTCGAGCTTGTCGATCTCGGCCCTGCTGGCGGTGATATCCGCCAGCACCGCCGCCAGGGCGTCGTAGCCGTGCCAATGCAGGGGGTAGAAAGTGACCGAAAACCACTGAAGTCCCTCCTCGCCAGCCAGGGAAAATTCTCCGGATTTCTGGAGATCGTTCTCTTTCCGGATCTGGCTCAACAGAACTTCATAAAGCCTGGGTTCAAGGCTGGCGTCGACCAGGAGATTTCCGACAGTGCGGTTGGTGAAAAGCCGCTCGCCCGTGTTCCGGTCGATCACGACGATCCATTCGGATAAGCGGCTGGTAATGATTTCAAAAAGATCGTTGCTGTATTCCAGATCGCGCCGCTGCTTTTCGATGGTCGCGATTTCGTCCAGCAAGGCATCCTGCCGTTCCTTCAACTGGACAACCATCTGGTTGAAGGATTCGGAGAAGTCTCCCATGAACCGGACACGCTGCTTGTAATCGCCGTTTGCCACCTGCCGGGTCTGCCAGGCCAGATGTTTCAAGGCAGCATGAAGGGATTTCAGGTTGGATGCCAGTTCATTGTCTGGCTTGGGCAACGGGCAGGAAAGGTCGCCACGGGAAAGCGCCGTGGCCAGCGCCCTGGTTTCCTGCAGCATTTCCGCAAAGAACACAAACCCCTCTCCGAGTTCCCGGAAATCTTCGGGGAGGGAAGCTACATCCAGCTTTGCGCGGTTCGGGTAGTACAAAACGTCGCGCAAATAAGTGAAGAGCTTGTCAGCGATCGGGTGCGGAATCTTCTCTGATCTCCCTGTTTTCGTTTCTCCAGCGGGCGCCGCGATCTCAGGTGACGACCGTGGCGTGGAATCGACAGACGCGGTCTCCGTTGGCCCAGCAGTCGATTTCCTTCACGATGTATTTCTTGCCGGTGTAGACGTACAGGATGCCCGCGATGAATCCTTCGTCGTAATTGCAAACCGTTTCGTTGGTAATGGGCAGCCCGCTGCAATCCAGGTCCTGGCCGACCGTAAGAACGAAATTGCCCGTTTCCGGATCGAAGGCTTCCATGCGCAGGATGCCGATCTTGAGATCCTGGAGCGACTTTTGGAGATTCGCAAGAAAGGCATCGAGATCGACGGAAAGATCAAGCGTATTCCTGGCGAACTCCTCGCCGGCCAGATGCCCGGCGCGCACGAAAAATTCGTTGGCCTTGTCGGCGCCGAAATCCTTGGTGAGAACATCGAGCATCGTATATTGCATCAGCCTGTAGACGAGAACGGGCATCTCTTCGCCCAGATCGCCACGGCCTTCCTTGATGTCGCCGAGGTTTTCCCACTGGAAATTGTGCAGGGTAGCATCTCTCTTGAAAATGTTCATGTCATCTCCTTTTCTACGGCACGGGTTACAATTTTGGCTGCCAGGGCAGAGTCGGAAAGGGTTCCAAGCATGCAGTCCTCTATCTATAGCACACATGCTTTCCTGCCGTGAACACCTCCGGTCAAGAACTGGGCATATTCGTTCGTGCTTGACTTTTCATATCGACATAACTAAACTTATCGACATGAGATTCTTCGACGCCGACACTTCTTCCATTCCTCCCGAATGGCAACCGATGGCCCGCGTGTTCACCGCCCTGGGCGACGAACACCGCCAGCGCATCCTGCTGCTGTTCGACAAGGGCGAGCGACTCAACGTAGGAGACATTGCCGCTGTCTCGACGCTGGCGCGCTCCACGGTGTCGCACCATCTCAGGATCCTTCGCGAAGCGGGCGTCCTGTGTTCCGAGAAAATCGGCAAGGAAGTCTGGTTCTGGATCAACCGGACCTGGCTGGAAGAAACGCTTGCCAATGTGCTCGAACACGTGCGGCAAAATTGCTGAAACCGTCTTCAATTTTTTTTGGCCTAACATATCGAAAATCATGAGCATGACAAATTCAAATCCCGTGAAAAACACGATCGTCACCCTGTTTCGTTTTCTGCTGCGCATCCTGGCCAGGCTGCTCTTCAGGATGCGGGTGAAGGGAATGGATGAGGCCCTGGCGGCGGGAAACGAAATCCATGGCCCGCTGCTGGTGATTGCCAACCACGAATCCTTTCTCGACGGTATTTTGCTGGGGCTGTTCCTGCCGATCAAGAATCCGGTGTTTGTCGTGCACACCAAATTTGCGAAGCATCCGCTCTTTCGGCTCAGCCTGAACCTGGTGGCCGATTACCTGTCGGTCGACCCCTCCAATCCGATGTCGGTGAAGCAGATCATCCGGCTGCTCAAATCCGGCCGCCAGGTCGTGATTTTCCCGGAAGGCCGGATCACCCTGACCGGGGCGCTGATGAAGGTTTATGAAGGCCCGGCCTTCGTCGCGGCGAAAACCAACGCAACCCTGTTGCCGGTGCGCCTGGACGGATTGAGCCGCAGCTATTTTTCGAGAATGACCCGCTGGCCGCGAAAACTTTTTCCGCAAATAACGCTTGCGATCCTGCCGCCCACGAAACTGCCGATGCCGGAAGCCTCCAGTGCCAAGGAGCGCCGTCACCGGTCGGGCGAAGCCCTGCGCCGCCTGATGCAGGAAATGGCGCTGGCGCGACCGCCCCAACGCACGCTTTACGGCGCGTTGTGCAATGCGGCCCGCCTGCACGGCAGCCACCGCCGCATCGTGGAAGACATCAAGCAGGTGGAATACAGCTATCGGGATTTGCTGAAAATGTCCCTCGCCCTCGGACGCCTGGCTGGACATTTCACCGGGCCCGGAGAAAAGGTGGGGCTGCTTCTGCCCAACATGGCGCCGACCCTCGGCCTTTTCTTCGGCCTCACCGCGTTTGGAAGAGTCCCGGCGATGCTCAATTACACGGCAGGCGTCGACGGGATGCAGGCCGCGTGCGATGCCGCCTGCATCCGCACCCTGATCACTTCCCGCGCCTTCGTCGAACAGGCAAAGCTCGCCGACAAACTCGCCGCCCTGCAGGGGTTGGAGCAGATCGTCTACCTCGAAGAATTGCGCGAAAAAATGAGTTTGCGCGACAAGCTCTGGCTGATGTGCTGGGCGCTCTGGTTCCCGCGCCAGGTGGAAGTCAAGGCAAGCCCCGAGGACGCGGCGACGGTGCTCTTCACCTCGGGTTCCGAGGGCAAGCCCAAGGGCGTCGTCCTCTCGCACCGCGCCATTCTCGCCAACATCGCGCAAATCCGCGCCATTATCGACATCTCGCACGACGACCGCGTCCTGAACGTGCTCCCCATCTTCCACTCCTTCGGCCTGACGGCGGGCAGCCTGTTGCCGGTGCTGACGGGCGCAAGCGTCTTCCTGTACCCTTCCCCGCTGCATTACCGCGTCATTCCGGAACTGGCCTACGACCGCGCCTGCACGGTATTGTTCGGCACCGGCACTTTCCTCGGCAATTACGCGCGCTTTGCGCATCCCTACGATTTCTACCGCCTGCGCTATGTCGTCTCCGGTGCGGAAAAGCTCTCCACTGCGGTGCGCGAGCAGTGGTTCGAGAAATTCGGCATTCGCATCCTGGAAGGCTACGGCGCGACTGAAACCGCGCCGGTCATCGCAGTCAACACCCCGATGGCCTACCGCAGCGGAACCGTGGGCCAATTCCTGCCCGGTCTCGAATACCGCCTGGAAAATGTCCCCGGCATCGAGCGCGGAGGACTGCTGCATGTGCGCGGCCCCAACGTGATGAACGGCTACCTGAAGGCGGACAATCCCGGCGTGCTGCAAACGCCCGCCTCGAACCAGGGCCCGGGCTGGTACGAAACCGGCGATATCGTCGAGCTCGACAGCGAGGGTTTTGTGCACATCGTTGGGCGCATGAAGCGCTTCGCGAAGGTCGCCGGCGAAATGGTGAGTCTGGAAGCGGTCGAAAAACTGGCGCTGGACGTCTCCCCCGGCGGCTTGCACGCCGCTTCGAGCCAGCCCGACAAAAGCAAGGGCGAAGCGCTGATCCTCTTCACGACCGACAAGCAGCTCGATCGCGCGGCCCTGCAAAAAGCCGCGCAACAACTGGGTTTTCCCGAACTGGCCGTGCCGAAGAAAATCGTGCGCGTCGATGCCTTGCCGCTGCTGGGAACGGGCAAGACCGATTACGTCAGCCTGAAGCGCATCGCAGAGGAGCTTGAAGCATGAACATGAGCCCTCCCCCGGCGCCGGACCGGCGGCGCTTCCTGAAGATCGCCCTCCTGTCGGTCGCGGGAATATCGGGGGCCATTGCCGCCCACGCCCGAAAACCCTTTCTGCTCAATCCCTGCCTCAACCCGGCAGACGCGGCGCTCTCCCGGAACCCGTGGCTTGCGCGTATCTGGCAAGGGCTCGACCCGGCCCGGGTCTGGGATTGCCATGTGCATCTGGCGGGAACCGGGGACAGCCATCATGGGCTCTATATGAACCCAAGCCTCCGGAGTCTGTGGCATCCGGCGCTTTACGGCCAGCGCTTGTTCTACATGAACGCGAGCTGCGCCTCGCCCGAACCCGGAAGCGTCGATGAGAATTATGTGCACCGGCTTGCGCTCCTTTCGCGGAACATGCCCGCCGGATTCAAGGCAATGCTCCTTGCCTTCGACTGGTATCACGGTGACGACGGACATCCGGTTCCCGAATCGAGCACCTTCCACGTGCCCGACAACTACGCCTGCCAAATGGCGAAAGAATATCCCGATGTGTTTGAGTGGGTCGCCTCGATCCACCCTTACCGGGCCGATGCGCTCGACCGGCTGGAAGCCGCCGCAGCGCAGGGCGCGCGGGCCGTGAAGTGGCTGCCTGCGGCGCAAAATATCGACCCGGCCTCGCCGCGCTGCGACGCCTTTTTTGCCGCGCTGGCGCGTCTGCGCCTTCCGTTGATCATCCACTGCGGGGAAGAAAAGGCGGTGCAGGGCGTCAGTCTCACGCACCTCGGCAATCCCTTGCGCCTGCGCCGCGCGCTGGATGCGGGCGCAAGGATGGTGGTCGCGCATTGCGCAAGCGTTGGCGAGGACGAGGATTTCGACAAACCGGGAACCCGGCAGCCGAGTTTCGATCTTTTCGCCCGCCTCATGGATCGGCCTGAATGGAAAGAAAATCTCCATGGCGACATCTCCGCGATCGTGCTGCGCAACCGCGACCCCGGAGTGCTCAAGACCCTGCTCACGCGCGAAGACTGGCATAGCCGGCTGTTCAACGGTTCCGATTACCCCCTGCCGGGCATCCTGCCATTGATTTCGCTGCCTCAGCTTGCGCGCGACGGCCTGTTGCCGGAAGAGTCGATTGCCCGCTTGCACACGCTGCGCCAGGCCAACCCTCTCCATTTCGACCTGGCGCTTAAACGTTCCCTCTCCTGGCAGGGAAAATCCTTTCCGGCGCAGGTATTCGAGACCCGCGCATTTTTTGGAGCCGCATGAATGAACGACAACATCCAATCCAGTGGCGACGAGGACGTTCAACATTCCCAGTTTGCCCTGCTGAAGAAACGCCGTTTCTGGCCGCTTTTCGCCACGCAGTTCCTGGGCGCCTTCAACGACAACGCCTACAAGAATGCGCTGCTGGTGCTGCTCACCTTTGGCGCCGCCTCATGGACGAGCATGAAACTGGAACTCCTCACCAATCTCGCGGCGGGCCTTTTCATCCTGCCCTTTTTCCTCTTCTCCGCCACTGCCGGACAACTCGCGGACAAATTCGACAAGGCGCGGCTGGCGCGCTGGGTCAAGGTACTCGAAATCATCATCATCGCGCTCGCCGCCGCCGGTTTCTGGCTGAAGAGCCTGCCCGTGCTGCTGGCCGCGCTTTGCCTGCTCGGGCTGCAATCCACCCTGTTCGGCCCGCTCAAATACGCGCTCCTGCCGCAGCACCTGCGCCCCAGCGAACTCGTCGGCGGCAACGCGCTCGTCGAAGCGGGCACCTTCGTCGCGATCCTGCTCGGCACGCTCACCGGCGGATTGCTCGCCGGATTGAGCGGCGGCATCGTCTGGATCGTCGCGGTCTGTTTCATCGTCGCGATTGGCGGATTCCTGACGAGCTGCCGCATCCCCGCCGCCCCCGCGCCCGCGCCGGAACTCAAAATCTCGCGCAATCCCTTCTCCGAAACCCTGCGCTGCATCGGCCTGGCACGCCGGGAACACAGCGTCTTCCAGTCCATCCTCGCAATCTCATGGTTCTGGGCCTACGGTGCGTTGCTGCTGACCCAGTTTCCCATTTTCACCAAGACGGTGCTGGGAGGAGACGAAAGCCTGGTCACGGTGCTGCTCGCAGTATTCTCGGTCGGCATCGGCAGCGGATCGCTCATTTGCGAAAAACTCACGCGCCTGGGCGGCAAGCTCGTCGAACCGGGGCTCGTTCCGATCGGAGCGCTGGGCATGACGATTTTCGGGCTCGACCTGGCTCTCGGCGCCCCCGCCAACACTTCCGGCCTCATGCACCCGCTTGCCGACATGCTGCACCGGGGAAGCACCTGGCGCGTCCTCTTCGACCTGCTGATGCTGGGCGGTTTCGGGGGGCTTTATTGCGTGCCGCTCTACGCCCTCGTACAGCAACGCAGCCAGGCCGAATACCGCGCCCGGACCATCGCCGCGAACAATATCCTCAATGCGCTTTTCATGGTGCTCAGCGCCGCCGGCGCTGCCGTCTTCCTCGGAAAGGGTTTCGGCATCCCAGGCCTCTTCCTGTGCATGGCCGTGCTGCATGGCCTCATCACGATCTACATCTTCAGCGTCGTTCCGGAGTTCTTCATCCGCACGATGATGTGGCTCGGCTTGCGGAAGGAATGAACCGGAAAAGGCTGTCGAGGCGACAGGTTTTTCCGGATATTTTCCGGGGCGGTTTTGATTGAGTCACCCCAACCTGAAGGTTGGGGATTCCTCGACACAGTGTGGGGCGCCTTTGGCGCCTGTCACGCTATGTCTCGCTGACCCCGCCATGAATGGCGGGGATTGCGCTCGACAGGTGTTC
>WQZF01000009.1 GCA_009780885.1 Betaproteobacteria bacterium
CACCACTTGCTTGCGCCGTTCGTGCAGTTGCTCCAGTGTCGAATATCTTGCGTCGTCTTTTTCCATCTCCACCACATGGGGATCAATCCAAATATTTCAAGTATTATCGTGCCGAGTCAATATTTACCCAAACGCCCCAACCGGTACAAGGCGACGTCGGCGTTCAGGTTCGGGTCTTCCTCGACCCGGCGGCCCTCGTCGAAAAACAGTCCTTCATGAATCACGATGTCGTGGTCGGCACAGAGGGTTTCAAAATCGGCGATGGTGAAAAAGCGCACGTTCGGCGAGTTGTACCACTGATACGGCAGGCTCTCGGAAACCGGCATGATGCCCCTGGAAATGGCTTCACGGTGACTGCGGTGACCGAAATTCGGGAAGGAGACGACGGCCTCGCGGCCGACGCGCAGCATTTCGCGCAACATCCGTTCGGTATGATGAACGGCTTGCAACGACAGGGACATGATGACATGGTCGAAAGCGTCGTTCTCAAAGCCCTTCAATCCTTCTTCGAGGTCGAACTGCAACACGTTGACCCCGTTCCCGATCGCGGCCAGCAGATTTTTCGGATCCTTGTCGACGCCATAGCCGTGAATACCGCGCTCCTTGTTCAAAAAGGCCAGCAGGGCGCCATCGCCACAGCCAAGATCGAGCACGCGCTCTCCCGGAACGACCCAGCGCGCGATGACATCGAAGTCGAAACGGCCAAAGATTTCGGTCATAGCTCAATGCGCTCCAGATAGGCGGCAATCGCCGCGTGGTAATGGGGATTGTCGAGAAGGAAGGAATCGTGGCCGCTGGCGCAGTCGATTTCAGCGTAGCTGACGTTGCGCCTGTTGTGCAGCAGCGCATAGACGATCTCGCGGCTGCGCCCGGGCGAAAAACGCCAGTCGGTAGAAAACGAGGCCACGAAGAAATCGGCCTTCGCGCGCGCCAGCGCCGCCTGCAAATCGCCGCCGTAGGCATGGGCGGGATCGAAATAATCGAGCGCCCGGGTAGTCAGGAGATAAGTGTTGGCGTCGAAGGAGGTAGCGAATTTGTCGCCCTGGTAGCGCAGATAGGACTCGATTTCAAAATCGGCGCCATAGCTGAAACTGCGGGCGCCGTGTTTCAACTGGCGCCCGAATTTTTCGCCCATCTGGTCGTTGGAAAGATAGGTAATGTGCCCGATCATCCGCGCCAGCCTGAGTCCCCGCGCCGGGACCGTGCCGTGTTCGTAGTAATGGCCGCTGTGAAAATCCGGATCGCTCAGGATCGCCTGGCGCGCGACTTCGTTGAACGCGATGTTCTGCGCCGACAGTTGCGGAGCGGAGGCGATGACCAGCGCATGACGGATGCGGTCGGGAAATTGCAGCGTCCATTCCAGCGCCTGCATCCCGCCCAGCGAGCCGCCGATCACGGCAGCCCAGCAGTCGATGCCGAGATGATCGGCAAGCCGCGCCTGCGCCGCGACCCAATCGTCGACCGTCAGCAGCGGGAAATCGGCCCCGTAGGGTTTGCCCGTTTCCGGATTGATCGAAACCGGGCCGGTGGAGCCGTAACAACCGCCGAGGTTATTGACCCCGACGACGAAGAACTGGTTGGTGTCGAGCGGTTTTCCAGGCCCGACGAGGTTGTCCCACCAGCCGGCTTGTTGCGGGGCATCGGCACTCAATCCGGCGACGTGGTGGTTGCCGGCGAGCGCGTGGCAGACGAGCACGGCGTTGCTGCCGCTGGCGTTGAGTTCCCCGTAGGTTTCAAAGACAAGCTCGAAGGCGGGCAAGACCGCTCCGCTTTTCAGCGAGAGTGGCGTCGTAAAGCGCGCCTTTTGCGGCTTCACGACGCCGACGGAACCCGGCGCGGGATGGAATGGCTTCATATCTCTCCAAAAACAAAAAACCCGATCAGCGAAGCAGCGCGGACCGGGTTGCCCTCGCTTTAGCCGTATTTTTTGAGCGCCCGCAAGCTGATCGGATCAAATCGGCGCTGTGAGAGAAGGAAATTAGCCGCTGCCTTGGCAAAAGTCAATGTCTTGCCGCGCCAGAAGGTCTTTCGCCCGGAAAGGGAAGCCGAAAAAATCTCGACCAATTTTCTAAATTACTGTAATAATTCTTAATCAAAACTCACTACTGTAGCCGAACATTATTTAAGTAAATTTAGAAAATAAAGGGTTTTCTCCTTAGACCGGAGGCGCATTGGCGAATTCAAAGGAGTCGGCAAAAAATTCGTCTTCCGGCAAGCCGCAGCGTTCGCCAAAGTCATGCCGCGCGGCGGCGACCAGCCCAGGAGCGCCGCAAACATAGGCCTGCCAGCCGGAAAGGTCGGGCAGATCGCGCATCGCCGCTTCATGGACCAGCCCCGTCCGGCCTGTCCATTGCTCTTCGGCGGAGGCTTCCGAGAGCACCGGAATGTAACGCAACGCGGGATGCTCCTTTTCCCATTTCGCCGCAAGCGCGTCGAGATACAGCCCGGCGCGGTTGCGCGCGCCCCAGTACAGGCTGACGGGGCGGGCGCTGCGCGTGGCGATCAAGTGTTCGATCATGCCTTTGACGGGGGCGAATCCAGTACCGCCAGCAACGAACAGAATGGGTTTGTCGCTTTCCTCGCGCAGGAAAAAACTGCCGAACGGGCCTTCGAGACGCAGGATGTCGCGCTCTTTCATCGTCGAGAAAACCTGTTCGGTAAAGACCCCGCCGGGAATGCGACGGATGTGCAGTTGCAGGAATTCGTCGTCGTGCGGCGCATTGGCGAGCGAGAAACTGCGGCGCTCGCCGTTCTTCAGCAGGAAGTCGATGTATTGCCCGGCAAGGAAGCGCAGGCTTTCGCCCGCCGGGAGTTTCAGTTTCAGTTCGATCACGTCTTCCGCCAGTGGGGTGCGTTTTTCAACGCGCGCGGGAAGGATTTTGACCGGAATCCCGCTCTGCGCCGCGACGATCCTGACCGCGATGCGAACATCGCTCGTGGCGTGGGCGCAGCACAACAGGGCCTTCCCCGCCGCCTTGTCGTCTTCCGAAAGCGCCTGTTCCTGCGTCTTGCCGTGGTTGACCGTCCCCTCGAGCACCGTCGCGCGGCAAGCGCCGCAAGCACCGTGACGGCACCCGCAAGGCAGGTTGATGCCCTGGCGCAGCGCCGCTTCCAGAATCGTTTCGTCGCTCCCGATCCTGATTTGTTGCCCGGAAGGGGAAAATGTCGCCTGAAAATCCATGATTGCCGGTCTCCTGTGTCTGTAAGTCGCCCCGGGGTGTCCGGGTTTTTTTTCGGAAATCGCTATTATGTCGCTTTGCCTGGTCTTTTTTACACCCCGATAGAACCCCTCGATGCGAAGATTATTACTTGTCGGTTGCGGCGATATTGCCTGGCGCGCGCTGCCGCGTCTCGTTTCCCGCTACCGCGTCCATGCCGTCCTGCGCGATGCCGCCGATTGCGCGCGCTGGCGAGACGCCGGGGCGGTACCGCTGGTAGCGGATCTCGACTGCCGCAGGAGTCTCTCGCGCCTGGCCGGAATCGCCAATGATGTCTTGCATCTGGCGCCGCCCCCGGGCGAAGGTGAAGCCGACCTTCGGACGCGCCGGCTGCTCGCGGCCTTGCTGCGTCCTCGCGAGGGAAAATCCGGGAATGGCGCGACTCTGCCGCAACGCCTGATTTACATCAGCACCACCGGGGTTTATGGGGATTGCGGCGGAACGCTGATCGACGAAACGCGCCGCGTTCTGCCGCAAAGCGCGCGGGCGCGGCGACGCCTCGACGCAGAGCGCCAGGTTCGCCGCCTGGGAAAAAGCGGCGTGCTGACGAGCATCCTGCGCGTGCCGGGGATTTACGCCGAGGATCGCCTGCCGCTGGCGCGGATCGCGGCGCAGACACCGGGGTTGCGCGCGGAAGACGATGTATTTACCGGGCATATCCACGCCGACGACCTCGCGACGCTCTGTCTCTCCGCGTTGAGGCGCGGACGCGCAAACCGCGTTTATCACGCCTGCGACGATTCGCGGTTGAAGATGAGCGATTATTTCGATCTCGTTGCCGCCGCATTCGCGCTCCCCACGCCGCCTCGAATCGGGCGCAAGGAAGCGGCGCAGAGGCTGTCGCCGCTACAGTATTCCTTCATGTGCGAGTCGCGCCGCCTGGACAACCGGCGTCTGAAGAAGGAATTGAAAATCCGCCTGCGTTTCCCCGACGCAGGCAGGACGATCAAGGCGATGGCTGCGAGCGCAGACTCCGGAAAGAGCGAAATCGGGTAAACCATGAACATGCTGATCCTTAAAGCCCTGCATATCTTTTTTGTCATCAGTTGGTTTGCCGGGTTGTTTTACCTGCCGCGCATTTTCGTCAACCTGGCAATGACGCCGCCGGAAAGTGCAGCGGAGCGGGAACGCCTGCTGCTGATGGCAGGCAAGCTTTACCGCTTCATGACCCCCCTGGGTATTCTCGCGCTGGCCCTGGGCCTGTGGTCGGGGATCGTTTTCTGGGGTTTCTCCGGAGGCTGGATACACACAAAAACGCTGCTGGCAGCCTTCCTGGCGGCTTATCACCTTTATTGCGGCCGGCTCTTGCGCGCTTTCGCCGCTGGCGGGAACCGCCATGGGCATGTCTGGTTCCGCTGGTTCAACGAGATCCCGGTGCTGGTGTTGCTGATGGCCGTTTTTCTCGCGGTGCTCAAGCCGTTCTGAAGGCTGGCTTCATATCCCTGTGCTTGCTCCCTTCTGGCGCAAGCCTAATCCGATTCTCAAGGATTTTTCATGCAGAATAATTTTTTTGGCACCTGTCCGCGCGGACTGGAAACGGTGCTGGCTTCCGAATTGCAGGCGCTCGGCGCGTCTGAGACTACCGCCGCGAAAGGTGGCGGCGGCGTCCATTTTTGCGGCGATTGGGGGGTTGCGATGGCGGCCAATCTCCATTCGCGCATTGCGTCGCGCATCCTGTTCCAGGTGAGCGAAGGGGCCTATCGCAACGAGGACGATGTTTACCGTCAGGCGCTGGAAACGCCATGGTCCCGCTGGTTTACGCCCGATCAGACCTTGCGCGTCGACGTCACCGCCAGCAAGAGTCCGCTGAAGAGCCTGAATTTCATCACGCTGCGGATCAAGGACGGCGTTTGCGACCGCATGCGCCGCGAACATGGCCGGCGGCCGAGCGTCGAGGCGCGAACGCCGGATGTGCGTATCGCCGCCTTTTTGTCTGCCGACCGTTGCGCGCTTTATCTCGACACCTCCGGCACGCCGCTGTGGCAGCGCGGATTGCGGCAGAAAACCGTCGTGGCGCCGTTGAAGGAAAATCTCGCCGCCGGCCTGCTGCATCTTTCCGGCTGGCGGCCGGGAATGGCCCTGCTCGATCCGATGTGCGGCAGCGGCACGCTGCTGATGGAAGCGGCGCAAATGGCGCTGGGAATCGCGCCGGGCAAGCGCCGCGGGTTCGGGTTCGAGCGTCTGCTGAATTTCGACGCTGCCTTGTGGGAAAAGCTGCGTCAGGCTGCGCGGGAACAGGAAGTAGAGCAGGGCGGATCCGCAGAAATCCTGATTCATGGCAGCGACCACACGCCGGAGGCGGTGCGCGCGGCGCGGGCCAATCTGGATCGCGCGGGGCTTCTGGAGGCGGTCTGCCTGGAAGAAGGCGATATTCTCGAAATCGTTCCGCCCACGCCCCAGGGGGTGTTGCTGTGCAACCCGCCCTATGGAACGCGGATCGAGGAAGAGGAAACGCTGGCCGCTTTCTATCCCCGCCTGGGCGATGCGTTGAAACGGAATTTTGCCGGTTGGGAGGCTTATTTCTTCTCCGCCGATCTGCGCATGCCCAAACTGGTCGGATTGAAAGCGCATTGCCGCACCCCGCTTTTCAACGGGGCGCTCGAATGCCGCCTGTTCGGATTCCGGATGGTCGCGGGCAGCAACCGCTGAACCGGAACCTGTTCGCTTCCTGCAAAAAAATATCCGCCACGGAAAATCCTGTGGCGGATATTTTTTGAAGTTGGGCAGGCGTTTCTATTTCATGCTGGCAAGATAGCGGGCAAGGGCTTCGATGTCCTTGTCGGTCAGCCAATGGGTATTGTTCGTCATTTCGGCGTTCAGGCGCTCGCCTGTCTTATCGCGGTAGCGGTGCAGGGTCAAGGCAATGTACTCGTAGTGCTGCCCGGCAATGCGCGGGATGGTTTCATCGCCACGTCCGTGCGGGCCGTGGCAACGCTGGCAGAGTTGCACGAACCGGATCTTGGCCAGCTTGTCCGTTTCGGGATACGTCTTGCCGGTGGGAACCGCTTTCATTCTGTTGTAATAAACAGCCAGCCCTGCGCGCTCCTCCGGCTTCAGGAATTTCATCAGTCCTTCCATGAATTCGTTGCGCCGCCCGCCGTGAACAAACAATTCGATCTGGCGGAACAGGTAGTGGATATTCTGTTCTGCCAGATTGGGCACTTCGGGAAGAACGCTGACGCCCTTGTCTCCATGACAATTGGAACAAAATTCGGAGATTCTCTTCCCTGTGACGAAGGCGGCGTCGGCAGTGGCCTTGTCGTTGATCAACCGGTTCAAGGTTTCCATGTCGATGATCGGCTGTTGCTGCTGGGCCCGGCACGGCAAGGTTCCCAGCGAAAACAGCGCGATGACCAGCAGTATTCCCTTCAGCAGAAAAAAAACCGGAGAACGCGACGGGTACAGCCGGTTCTCATTCAGGGATGAGGGATCCATCGAATTGGTCTCGGGTGAAATTGGAAGGGAGAAATTTGAATCGCAAACTTGGGGTTGGGCAACAGACAGATTTTGAAAAACATCGACATCGGCAGAACGAATGAAACATTAGCTCAAACAAAAAAGCAAGTCTGGAAAGCTGCGCATAATATAGCGCTTGAGTATATCGTATGGGCGGTCAAAATTGGCATTTTGCTCATGATTCATGTTAAGCCCTCCGATGAAGAACATTGCATTCTTATAGCGATTCCGAAAAATCCTCAAGCTTTTTCGACTTCCTCTTGCCATACCCGAGTCTCGTTCAAGGCGCCCGGTTTTTTTGGGATCGCTACAGGCTCACTTCATTCCCGCACGCTGACGCCGGAAATTTTCCCTGTAGTCATCCAGGCTGCCTGACTCGATGGCTTCCCGAAGCTCCCGCATCAGGCATTGATAATAAAACAGATTGTGCATTGTATTGGCAATACTGCCGAGAATTTCTCCACTTCTGAACAGATGGTGCAGGTAAGCGCGGGAAAAGTTCCGGCAGGCATGGCAGGCGCAGCTTTCGTCGAGCGGGCGCGTGTCGTGGCGGTGAATCGCGTTCTTGATCCGGATGTCGCCGTAGCGGGTAAAAAGATGCCCGTTTCTGGCGTTGCGGGTCGGCAGCACGCAATCGAAGAGGTCGATTCCGGCGCACACTCCGTCCACAAGATCTTCCGGCGTGCCCACGCCCATCAGGTAACGCGGCTGTTGTGCGGGCAGGCGCGGCGCGGTGTGCGCGAGAATTCTCCGCATCTCCTCCCTGGGTTCTCCGACCGAAAGCCCGCCGATGGCCATACCGTCGAAGCCGATCTCCATCAGCGCGGACAGGGATTCGTCGCGCAGGTCTTCAAACATTCCTCCCTGAACGATCCCGAAGAGAAGATTCCGGTTTTCCAGCCGGCGGTGCTCGTCACGCGAGCGTCCGGCCCAGCGCAGAGACAGGCGCATCGACCGCGCCGCCTCGTCGCGCGTGACCGGCCAGGGGGTGCACTCGTCGAAGATCATCGCGATATCCGAATCGAGCGCATGCTGGATGCGCATGGATTCCTCCGGCGTGAGGAAGCATTTTGCGCCGTCGATCGGTGAGGAAAAACGCACGCCTTCTTCGCTGATCTTGCGCAGCGCGTCGAGCGAAAAAACCTGGAATCCGCCGGAATCCGTGAGGATCGGGCGCTCCCAGGCCATGAAGCGGTGCAGCCCGCCGTGGGCGCGGATGACCTCCAGGCCGGGGCGCAGCCAGAGGTGAAAGGTGTTGCCCAGGCAAATTTGCGCGCCGGATTCGGCAAGGGTTTGCGGCGTCATCGCCTTGACGGAGCCGTAAGTGCCCACTGGCATGAAGGCTGGCGTATCGACGGCGCCGTGGGTCAGATGGAGACGGCCACGGCGGGCAGCGCCGTCGCTTGCGAGCAGTTCAAAACTCATGATTCCTTTCCAGCAGCATGGCGTCGCCATAACTGAAAAAACGATAGCCTTCGCGGATGGCGAAGGCATAGGCGCGGCGGATATTTTCGGTTCCGGCGAACGCGCAGACGAGCATCAGGAGGGTCGATTTCGGCAAATGAAAATTGCTGAACAAGCGGTCGACCACCTGAAAACGATACCCCGGCGTAATGAAAATATCGGTTTCGGCGCTACCGGCAACGGGAAGGCCGGGGGATTCTCCCATCGCAGCAGCCCGGACTGCGCCCGCTTCGAGCGCGCGCAGGGCGGTCGTCCCCACGGCAACCACACGGCCGCCGTGGGCGCGGGTGCGTGCAATGCGCTCGACGGTTTCCTGCGGGATCGTATAGCGCTCGGAGTGCATCCGGTGGTCTTCCAGGCGTTGCGCGCGCACTGGCTGAAAGGTGCCTGCGCCGACATGCAGCGTCAGCCAGGCGAATTCGACCCCGCGTGCCGCCAGCGCGGCAAGGAGCGGCGGATCGAAATGCAGCCCGGCGGTCGGCGCCGCCACCGCGCCGGGAGCGCGCGCGAAAACCGTCTGGTAGCGTTCCTCGTCGGCCCCGGTCGCCGGATGTTCGATATAGGGCGGCAAGGGCAGGTGGCCGTGGCGTTCGATCAACGCGGCAAGCGCCCCGTTGCCGGCTTTCGCGTCTTCTTCTGCCCCGACAAGCTCAAGCAGAAAAAATTCGCCGTCCTTTCCTGTGCGGGAGAGCACCCTCAAGACGAAGCCCTCCGCGATGATCAGCCGGCTGCCTGCCTGCGGCGCCTTGCTCGCGCGCACCTGCGCCAGCGCCTGGCGGGAATCGAGCACACGCTCGACCAACACTTCCACCTTGCCTCCGGATTCCTTGGCGCCGAAAAGACGCGCATGGATAACGCGGGTGTCGTTGAAGACGAGCAGATCGCCCGCCGCGAGCAACTCGGGCAGTCCGGTGCAGTGCATCTGGGCGAGCCGCTCTCCGGCGACGTGCAAGAGACGGCTGGCGCTGCGCTCCGGCGCCGGAGTCTGCGCGATCAATTCCGGCGGCAGAAAGAAATCGAAATCGTCGGTTGTTTGCATGAAGCGTGCGGACATGTGCTGCTGGCGCGCAACTTGTCCGGAGGCGATGAATCGGAGATAATCCGCGTTCTTCGGATTTTGTGCGTTCTCTCTGTGCAAAACTGGAGAACAGGCAACGGAATCAGGCCGAAGTGGCGGAATCGGTAGACGCAGCGGACTCAAAATCCGCCGCTGGCAACAGCGTGAGAGTTCGAGTCTCTCCTTCGGCACCAATCATAAAAAAATCCCTTGCCGCCTGGACAATCGCATTGCGCGACAGACCTCCAGGAAGGGCTTAATTTCCTCACACATTTCTCGCGGCTGGATTAAAGTTGTGGAACAGGGGAGAATGTTCTTCCACGCTGCCCGGATTTCGAGAACCGAATCGCGGCGGATTTTAGCATGGCCGCGATAAACGGGTTCCGCAGCCGAAATACGGAGTTCGATGAAATGAACGGTGTTTTCTGGAATTTTTGGGTCCCGCCCTTTTTACGCCTTTGTGCCGGAATACTGGGCGCGGCGGGAATCCTGACTGCCGCCATGGCAACCTCCAACGAGCCGATCAAGCCGCTTCCGCCCAATCCGAAAATCGATTTGCGCAAGCTGCGCCTCGGAGAGCGTTTGTTCAACGATCCCCGCCTCTCCGCCGACGGTCTCGTCTCCTGCGCTTCCTGTCATAACCTGTATGGCAGCGGCGGCGCCGATCCGCGCCCGCGTTCGATTGGAGCCAAGGGCGTCGAGGGCACGGTCAACGCTCCTTCGGTGTTCAATGCGGCAAACAGTTTCCGCCAGTTCTGGGACGGTCGCGCCCTCACGCTGGAAGATCAGATCGGGATGGTCGTCGTCACCCCCGCCGATTTCGGCACGACATGGGATGCCCTTCTCTCCAAACTCAAGCAGGATGCCGAAATCTCTTCGATGTTCAGGGCGATCTATCCTGACGGGCTTAGCGCGAAAAACGTTTCCGACGCCATTGCAAGCTTCGAGCGCACCCTGCCTGCGCCATCGCGCTTCGACCGTTATTTGCAGGGAGACGCCTCGGCGATCAGCGACGATGAACGGAAGGGATACGAAAAATTCAAGGCATACGGCTGTGTCGCCTGTCATCAGGGAGTCAATGTCGGCGGCAACATGTTCCAGATATTTGGCGTCATCGGCAATTACTTCCAGGATCGGGGCCAACCCAAGCCTGCCGATCTGGGGCGTTACAACGTCACCAAAAACGAAGATGACAAATACGTGTTCAAGGTGCCGAGCCTGCGCAACGTTGCCCTGACCGCGCCTTATTTCCATGATGGCTCGGTGCCAACGCTCGAAGCGGCGGTCAGCATCATGTTCAAGTACCAATTGGGCCGCAGCGCCTCGGGTGAAGACATGGCGCTGATCGTCAAATTCCTCAAGACCCTGACAGCAGAAACCCTGGAAAAATCGATGACGGGCAATCTTCCTGGAAAGGAACCCGCGCCGCTCTCTCGCGGGAGGGAAAAATAATCGTGAACAAAAGATTGCTGCGAAACATATTGGCGGCTTTCCTGGTATTGACAGTCATCGGACTCCTGGCCTTTCTCGTCTACCGCACCCAGGCGGTGGATTCGCAGCTTCATAACGAGCAGACCACCGCCCTGCGCGAATTGCGTCAGATCGACATCCGCCTCGACATCAATGTCCTGCGCTCGCGCATGGGCCTGAACAACGACTATGACCCGCTATCGGCCCCGGTCTCGCAGATCGACGCGCTATGCTCGCATTTGTCGGAACTGCTCGGGAACGACGGATCCACTCTGAAAAGCCTGCCGGAACTTCGGGCTGTATTCGATCAGAAATTGCGCGTCATTGACCAATTCAAGGCGCAAAACGCGATTCTGCGGAATTCGCTGCACTATGTGCCGACCGTCTCCGATGAAATCCAGCTCTTGATCCGCAAGAACGCCGAGGCCGGGTCTCCGGCGCTGAAACGGCTGAACGATATGCTCGTGCGCGTGCTGAACGATACCTTGCGTTACAACCTGATGCCCGATTCGGCGACTTCGCGGCAGATACAGATAAGCCTTGCCCAGATGCAGAGAGAACTGCCTCTTTATCCGGAAGAAATTGCTGCCGCGACGCAAGGCTTCATCAACCACGTGCACGTCATATTGCGTCAGCGCGCAGTGGAAATCATGCTGATGGCGCGACTGGGAGAAATTCCGGTTCCTTCGCTGATCGAGCAGATGGGAAAGGCGCTGGATCAGGAATTCGCTCTCCAGATGCAGGAAATCGACCATTACCGCAATTACCTTGCTATTTATTCAGCCTTTCTGCTCTGCATCGTGTTTTATTTTGCGATGCGGCTGGTTTCCAGCTTCCGCATGATCGCCCGCGCCAACCAGCAATTGCAGGAGGTCAACGAATTCCTGGAGCAACGGGTGCGGGAACGTACTGCCGACTTGCGCAGTGCCCTCGAAGACCTGAAAGCCTCGGAAGCGCAATTGATCCAGTCGGAAAAAATGGCCTCGCTGGGCCAGATGGTCGCTGGCGTCGCACACGAAATCAACACCCCGCTGGGTTACGTGCGCAGCAGTATCGAAACCCTGTCTACCCAGATCAACGAAAAGGTGCGCCATTTTTGCCAGGATGCGCAGGCATTGCTCAACGCCATGTACACGGGGCGAGTAGACGAAGCCCGGATCGCCGCCTGCCTCTCTGCGGCCCATCGCTCGTCCGGAGAGCTCAAGGGCAGTTTCTTCGACGATGTGGCGGCAATGCTTCGGGATGGCCTCTACGGAATCGACCAGATTCGTGACATGGTGCTCAACCTGAAGAATTTCAGCCGCCTCGACCGCAGCCGGGTAACGCTTTTCCGCATCGAAGATGGAATCGAAAGCACCCTGCAGTTGGCCAGGCAGCAGATCGAACACCTGAAAATCACCAAGGATTTCGGAACGACAACTCCGTTACGGTGTTCCCCGTCGCAAATCAACCAGGTCTTTCTCAACATCATCACCAACGCGGCGCAGGCCGTATCGCCAAAGGATGGCCTGATTCGCATCAGTACCTGGATGCAGGATACTTCCCATGTAGTGATAGAAATCGCCGACAACGGCAAGGGGATTTCTTCCGAGAACCTGAAAAAGATTTTTGATCCTTTCTTTACCACCAAGGCGATCGGGCAAGGAACCGGATTGGGCCTCTCCATCGCCTACAAGATCATTCAAAAGCATGGCGGGCAAATCGAAGTATCTTCCAGGGAAGGCAAGGGCTCGGCATTTCTGATCACCCTTCCGACGGAGCCTCCCTCGGATCCGGAAGAAGGAGAAGAACTGGCGGACGGGGCGGCGGCTTGATAACATTACGAACCGGGTTTCCCCCCGAGAAAGCACTATTCATACGGTAAACGCGCCACGGAAAGCTTTCAAAGGAATCTCAAATGACATATCAACCCCCATCCATTGCGAATGCGCTCGAAGCTGCGCGCAAGACTTCTCCCAAGACAACAACGGGAACGAAGCCAAAAATCCTTCTGATCGACGACGAAGAGCGCGTCCTGAACGCCTTGCAACTCGTTTTTCGCGGGCACTACGAGGTTTTCACCGCGACCGAAGGATCGAAGGCACTCGAAATCCTGCGCGCGCAGCACATTCACGTCGTCATCACCGACCAACGAATGCCGGCGATGACCGGGGTCGAATTCCTGCGTCATGCGCGCGAAATCTCCCCCAACACGGTACGCATCCTGCTGACCGGCTTTTCCGACCTTTCGGCGATCATCGACTCGGTCAACGAAGGCGAAGTCTTCCGCTTCCTGAACAAGCCCTGGGGCAACCGGGAATTGCTCTCCGTGATCGGCGAGGCCGGAGAAGTCGCGCTGGCGCTCGAACGGGGCGCCACCCCGGGAAAGGCCGCTTCCAGACCGGCCAAGGACACTTCCGGGGGATTGCGCACCGTTCTGGTCAGGACCGCCTCCCCGGAACTCTTCCAGCAAATCAAGGCGGCCCTGCCCGCCTCGGTTCGCCTGTTGCATGCCAAAGACATCAAATCGACGCTGGACGTCCTCGCCTCCGAACCGGTTGCCGTCCTGACGGCGCATTGGGACGAGCGCTGCATCGGCAACCCGGAGGAAATACTGCTCTTCCGGCTCCTGAAGCGCGAGCAGCCGGCGCTGCTCAGCATCCTGCTGATGGAAAGCGCCGATTCCGAAGAAGTGATCACCCTCATCAACCGGGCGCGGATTTACCGCTACCTCCCGATGCCGAGCAAACCCGCGCGAATCGCCTTCTTCATCGAATCGGCCCTCTCGCAGTACAAGCGCCAGTCGGATCATCCCGAATTGCTGGTGCAACAGAAAGTCGTCATCCCGCAGGAAGAATCCTTGCCGGAAAGCCTCGTGGCGCGGGTGCGTTCCATCGGCAAGCTCTTGCAGGAATAAGAAAGCCCCTCCCGGAAAAACGGCGCTTTCGAGGCGCCGTTTTTTTATCATCAATTTTCTAAATTACTGTAATAATTCTTAATTTAAATCATCTACTGTAGCCAAACATTATTTAAGTTAATTTAGAAAATTCGCAAGCTGGGGCGAGCGCAGCGAAGCCAAACATTGGGCGTTTTGCATTTCTTCCGGTCCTTGGGTCTGGCTGTGCCTTCCCCAGGCTCATGTCTTGTCAAAAGACATTGCGATTTTCCGTCTCGGAAGGTAGAGTCTTTCGATTGACCGGAAACCTCCCGCCGGTCTTTCCGGAAACATCTCCCTGCCTTTCCGAACCAACCCTTTTCCAAAAGAGCTTCCACCATGAAACCTGTCCTGATTCTCGCCCTGGGCGGCATCGCGCTGGGCATCGCCGCACCTGCCTGGTCGCAGGAAGTCGTTGAATGCAGCACTCCCGTCACCGCCGGCGCCACCTGCCCGGGACTGGTAACGGTCGATATATATTCCAACGCCCTGGCGCCTACGGGCAGCGATTCGGGGACAAGCCCCTCGCTTTCCGGCAACAGCGTCTCCCTGATCAATGCCATGTCGCCGAATCCGGACAATGTCTTCGGCGCGGTCAATGTCAATACAGCCAACACCAATGATCTGACCGGAAATTACGCCATCATCGACGGGCAAGCAACATCCAGCGTCGTTTTCGGCGGATATACCACTGGCACAGGAGATGTGACTGGAAACTTTGCGGTGCTCCAGGCCGGCGCGTCCGCCGATCAAGTCTATGGCGGATCCGGCGTCGGCCCTGGCGATATCACGGGAAATACTGTACGCATTTCCTCCAGCAAGGTTGTCAACTTTATTTTCGGGGGCGCCCACAGTGGCGACACCACCTTGGTCACGGGAAATACCGTCATCATCGGCGGCGCTTCGACGCTTTCTTCGACGCTCACGATCAATGGCGGAATGGGAGCATGCTTAGACTGCTTCACCGACAACCTCCTGCAGCTCGAGGATTACACCGGGACGCAGCAGATCTCTTCCGTTCAAAACTTCGAGCGCTATAAGTTCGAGGTCTCCAACAGCTCGCTGCCCCTGAAGGCATCTTTAATACATTTCAGCGGATCGACCCCGAGCGGAACAGTTTATTCCACCGTCGACGCGGTCTCCGCTGTTTCAGGCATCCCCTTGACGCGCCAGAAAATGCCGTTGATCTGCGGGACATCTTTACCCGAAACCCTCGCCAACAACGGCAAGGTCCTCAGCGGAAACAACTACGCCTACAGCTTCAGCACCGTAGGCGGAAACACGGCCTCCGGAACCGCCAGCGCCTTCCGGATTTCGCAGGAGACGGATACAAGCCTCTCCACCACCCCTTGCGTCTATGCCACGATGGTTCCCACGCTTTCTGCGGGCAGCGCCCCCGTCACCACGCCCTCTTCGGCGCACATCTACGTCAAAAGCGACATGGCGGGGGTTTCCCATTGGGAAATCCTCGAACCGCCGGGCGCGTGTCCTGCCGCCAGCGCCATCGCTGCAGGCGCCGGGCACGACATGATCTTCACCCCCGGAGTCGAAACGGACTTCTACATGAGCTTGCCGGACCCCGATGCCGACTATACGGTCTGCGTCGTCCTGAACGCCCAGAACGCCATAGGCGAGCTTGCGGGCGCCTACAGCGAGCCGTTACGCATCGACCTCCACACGGCGTCGCCCGACCCCGCGCCCACTCTTTCCAACGGCATGGTCACTTCGACAGACGATTCCTCGGCGCAATTCTCGATCGGCAGCGATATCGCCATCCTGGCGCTCTGGACGGCGGTTTCCCAAGGCACGCCCTGCCCCTCCCTTGCCGAGCTCTCCACCCGTGCAATGGGCGGCGACCCTACGGTGTTCGCCGGAATGTCCATCGCCGCTCCATACTCGATCCAGGACGCAGCGACAGGACTGAACGCGGACACGGACTACACGCTCTGCTTCTCCGCCGTGGGCATGAACGGCGTCGATACGAGCGACTGGAGCGCGCCCTTCAGGACGAGCGGCGGCACGCCTCCGGCGCCACAGCCTTCTCCGTCTCCGTCTCCCTCCCCTTCTCCCACCCCCGAACCGGTCTTCTCCGACGACGACACGCTGGCAGCAGGAAGCTCTTACGCCGCGCCCGCCGGGAATTCGGGTTTCTGCCTCGGTGGAAATCCGGGAAGCGCCCCGGTGACGCTAATCATTGATGATCTGCCCTACACGATCACCCCGGAAGCCGAAAACACCTGCTTCGAGGTTTTTGCCGCCGGAACCGGACGCGCGTTGATTCTCGACAGCGGCTCTGCCGACATCTCCAGCATCGTTCCCGGATCGAGCCTGCTCGAAGCAAGGAACGGCGATCTGGTCACCGGCAGCGGCAAAATCCGCGCCACGGTCGATTCCACCTGCACGAGCACCCGCGTGACGATCCTGGAAGGCGAGATTGAAGCCCCCTCGTGGATCACCAGCCCGATGCCCGCCAGCGGCTGTCCCGAGGATGCGCTGACCCCGCCCAAGGGCCGCTTCATGGTGAGTGACGGCAAACTCGCCTGCCCGCCCTCTGCGCTTGCGATCAAGGGGACGTGGGCGAAACTGACGGTAAAACATACGCAAAGCTTGGGCGCCGGCCAGCAGCTTTTCGCCGTCGCCGGCTACGCTCCGGCAGGCTGGTTCCAGAACAACGGCCTGCATGGCTGGGAATCGCTCGACAATCCCCTGCTGCCGCTCGATTCCGCAACGGGCGCCGGTTCGATGACGGACACTCTCGTCGACAGGCTCGATGTCCGGGGCATCCTCGGCGCCGAGTTGTACTCCGGGCATGGGGCGGATGTGGATGAGATGATGAGAAACGGGCGTTATTGCGGGGTGTTCCGGGTGGCTCCGTAGGTTCGCAACCACCCCGGCGGCTTCGCCGCCACCCCTCCACGGAGGGGAATTGAACAGCGGCGCTCCTTGGAGCGCCGTTTGTTTTATCTCCAGCGCGAAAGCGCCAGAGGGAGAATTGCCGCCCGATGCTTGCACACGGGTGATTTCGGGCGACTACAGGTCGCCCCTGCAAAGCCTTGGATTCGGACGGCCTGTGGCCGTTCATTCCCCGTAAAACCCCGGCGTAGGGGCGACCTGCGGTCGCCCGTTCCCCGTATTTCCGGCGCTTCGCGCCGCATTTACCGCAGGGTCTCTCTCGCTTAATTTTCTAAATTAGAATCAAGAATTCATTTATATAAATCACTACAGTAGCCGATCATTATTTAAGTAATTTAGAAAATTGGCTTGGCGCGACACCGGGCTTTCAGGCGGCCCCAAGCCTATTTCAGGGAATTCGTGCCGGGATTTTCTTCGAGGATCCAGGGGCTGAATTGCAGGACGAAGGCGCCGGTGGCGGTGCGCCGGGCAAAGAAGAAAGAGAGGGTGGATTCGATGGATTCGCTGTAATCGAGGATGCGGTAGCCCGTCGCGCCCTTTTCGAGTTGTAGTTGCCGCGCACGGCGCTTGAGGAGTTCGAGGGGTTCGCCGTCGCCGCCGCGACGCAGGTACGCGGCCTTGAAGTTGAGGCGATAGACCTCATGAGGCAATGCCTCTTCCATGATTTCCCAGTTGGCAAACAATCCGTCTCCAGCGCCCTGTTCCGATGCTTGCGAATTTTCGGCAGCGTCCGGGCTGTTCCTTTGCTGGGCATCGGCCGCAGAGGCCAGCATCAGGGCGCCCGCGAGCGCCCCGATGAATAGTGCCTTTGGCCTGCGCAAATCGTGCTTCATCAAATGACGTTGAACAGGCTCAGGCTGGAGATGATTGCGAAGGAACGCTGCGCGGCTTCCAGTTGGGTGTTCTGGCGCATCAGGTCGGAAATCGCGCTGGCGTAATCAATGTCGAGCAGGCTGGAAATGGTGCCCTGGTATTGGATGTCGTTATCCTGGCCCTGGCTGTTCAAGGCGTCGAGTTCCTGGAGATTCGCGCCGACGCCGGTGCGCACGCGCTCGACGTTTTCCAGGTGCTGGTCGATGTTCGTCAATTCCCCGGAGATGCGGTTGTAGTACTCGGCGGGGTTGTAGGTTCCGTCCCCTCCGCCCGAGGGGGTGCGCAAGGTGGTGATGATGTTTCGCAGGGTGTCGAACATGTTGGTTTTGGTGCTCGGCGCGATGCTGAAGCTGTCGCCGTCGTCCGGCTGTCCGTCGACGAGCACCGTCGCGCCGAAATCGACCGGCGGCGGCGTGGTTTTTTCGAGCCGGATCGACTGGCCCGGCGTGTAGGGTTGCGGGGTGTCCGTCAGCAATACGGGGGCTCCCGGCGTCGATACGTCGTAGATGTCGTAGGTCGTCGTCGTGATTCCGCCGACGGTGGTGACGTTGAACTGGATCGAGAGATTGCCCGCATTGTTGGGGTCGCTCCAGAGGGTCGGATCGTTGACTGCCGACTGCCATTTTCCGGGTTCGAGCACCGATCCCTTGTCGATGGTGGCCATTCCGGTGTTGTTGCCCGCCGTGATCGCATTGCCGCCGCTCGCGGTGACGAAGGTTCCGTTGCCGGAGCGCGCGGACAGGAAGAGGTCGGCGCCGGAAACGTTGGTCGGCATCTGGCGCGAGGCTTCTACCTGCAACAGGCGCAGCCCGTCGTCGCCGTGGTAGATGACGTTGCCCGAGGCATCCGCAGTGAATGGGCGCACATTGCCCTGATAGCCGGAGAACAGGAAATCTCCTGCGCTGTTCTGGCTGTTGGCAATGCCGAGCAATTGATTGAGGCGGGCCTCGATCTCATCGGCAATGGCGGAGCGATCCTTGTCGGAGAGCGCGCCGATGTTGCCGGCCTGGACCAGGCTGGTGCGCACGGTCTGCAAGGCGTCCGTGATCGAGGACATGTAGCCTTCGGTCAGCGAGAGCTGTTCCTTGGAGTAATTCTGGTTCTGCATGAACTGCTGGTTGACGCTGCGCGACTGGTCGACGACCAGCGCCCGCGCGGAGGCGACCGGATCGTCTGCGGGGGTGAGCACCTTTCGTCCGGTGGATAGCTGATTCATCGTCCGGTAGAGCGCGCCCTGGTTGGTTTGCATGCCACGCACGCCACCCTCGAAAATTTGCGCTGTGCTGATTCTCATGATGGAACTCCTTTTATCGCTGCTGCCCTGGCCGCGCTTGCCGCCTAGCTTCCAAGCGAAAGCAATGTGTCGAATATCTTGATGCCCGATTCGATGATCCGCGCCGAAGCCTGGTACGCCGTCTGGTAACGGAGCAGGTTGGCCGCCTCTTCGTCGAGGTTGACCCCGGAGAGCGATTCCATGTTCGCCTGCGCCTGCGACAACATGGCGTCCTGGGCATCGAGCCCGACATTGATTTCGCGGGCCTTGTTGCCAACATCGCCGACCAGGTTGGCGTAGTTGTCCTGGAAGGTATAGAGCCCGCCGGACATGGTCTTGACGGTTTGCAGGTTGCTCAGCAGGAGCGCGTTGCGGTTGTCGCTGGTGCCGCTCGTATTGCGGGCAATGGTGAAAGTGTCGCCGTTGGCCGGAGTGCCGCTGATCGTGAAATCCATGCCATCGAAAGCGATTTTGGCGCCCGAAGTGTAGGGAACCGGATCGGCCGGACTGCCGATAACGTAGTCCGTCGCTACGCCATTGACGGTGACGGTCACTGTCGTGCCGGCGGGGAATCCGGTCAGGTTTCCGTTGTCATAGGTCAGCGTTGCGGGCAGCGAAGCGAGACTGTAACCGATGCCCACCCTTCCCGGAGCGATAACTGCGTCGCCGGCATTGGTTGTCGTCGCATTGGTGCGGAACGGCGCGGCGGCGGCAATCAGGCTCGGATTGGCGGCAATCGTCGGATTCACCGTCATGCTGTCGGCAACCGCGCGGGTCGGCTGGATGAGGTAGCTCGTTCCCGCGAGGAGCCCACCGGTCGAGTCGAGGGTGAATCCCTGCGATTCGCCCGCCAGGAGCGTGTTGATGTCGTTGACATCGTTGCCCGCGACTGTCCAGCTTTTGTTGTCCGAGAGGCGGGTAAGCGTCGTGTTCGTGCCGTCGTAGCTCAGGCGATAGTCGCTGCTGGTGAGGTCGGTGGTGAAATTCTGGCCGTTGAAGGGCGGCGGGGTGATGAAGGAGGCCGACACCGTCGGGCTGGCGGCCGGATTGTTCAGGTTGCCGATAACCCTGGGGCCGGTGATATTGAAGAAATTGGCAGTGAAATTCGGATCCCCGGCGACATTGCCGAGCAAATCCTGGCCGAGTCCGTGCTGCGCATTGAAGGTGAGCGCGATCGAGGCGGCAATCTGGCCGATCTGGTTCGCGGTGCGATCCAGCGTCGTCGAGCGGAAATCGAGCAGGCCACCGAGCGAGCCGCCGACGACCAGCCGTTCCGGAAGTTCCATCGGGCCGCCGGGGGTCGCGATGCCGACGGTGGTGCGCGAGGCGTCGGCAGAAGAAGGCATCGCGACCAAATCGGAGCTGAAGACGCCCGTCACCAGTTGCTGCCCGCTGCCGATGGCAACGTTATAGGCGCCGTTCCTGTCTATCGACACCGAAACCTTGACCAACTCGTTCATCTGGGAAACCAGGAGGTCGCGTTTGTCGAGCAGGTCGTTGGGCGGTTGCTGCATGCTTGCCTGGGAGGTCGCGATTTGCTGGTTGAGATTGGCGATTTCCCTGGCGTAGGCGTTGATCGAATCGACCGTGGTGCCGATCTGGTCGTTGACGCCCTTGTAGAGTTCGTTCAGGCGGTTGTTGAGCGTCTGGAAACGCGCCGTCAGCGTCTGGGCGGAGGAAATCATCGACTGCCGGGACGAGGCCAGCGCCGGATTGGAGGCAACGTCATTGACGCCGCTGAAAAACTGCTGCAACGCGGGCGAAAGGCCGGTGAGCGGATCCGCGAGCATATTGTCGATCTGGCTGATCTGGGATTGATAGGCCGTCAATTCGCTGACGCGCGTCATCGCGTTGTTGACCTGCCCGGCAAGGATGCTGCTGTAGAGCCGTTCGATTGTGGAAACCTGCGTTCCCAGTCCGACAAATCCTGAGCCCGTCGAGAACGGAATGTTGGTCACTTGTACCGAGCGCTGGCGAGAGAATCCCGGAGTCGATGCGTTGGTGATGTTGTGCCCCGTTGTAGCCAGCCCGAGCTGGGCGGCGCTCATTCCGGAGACGCCGATGCCGAAAAGTGAAATACCCATGATTTTTTTACTCCAGTCGTCTTGATATTTACGGCGCGGGGAGGCAAAACTTGAACGCTTGCGCCTGTCGATCCGGCGCGGCTGAAGCCGTTCAGGCCGCCTGGTCTGCCAACGCTTGCCGTAGTGCCGTTCCGGAGATGATGCGGGAGAGTTTGTCGGCGTACATCGGGTCGGTGGCATAGCCCGCCTGCTGCAAATTACGAGCAAAATCCGTGCCGTTTGTCTGACCCAGTACCTCCGAGAAGCGCGGATTGCTCCGCAACACGCTCGCGTAGTCGCGGAAGGCTTCCGCATAGGAGCCGTAAGCGCGGAAGGAATCGCGCAAGGACTGGGCCTGTCCGTCGATGACTTCGGTGGTCTGCGTCTCGGTACTGGCGCCCTGCCAGTTTTTTCCCGCCTTGATGCCGAAAATGTTGTAGCTCGATGTGCCGTCGGCGCGGGGGATTTCCCGCTTGCCCCAACCGCTTTCCAGCGCCGCCTGGGCAACCAGGAAATGCGCCGGGATGCCGGTGTCGCGGCTGGCTTCGAGGGCATGGGGCCAGAGGTTATTGACGAATTCGCGCCGGGCCGCAGCGGCATTGTCCGCAGCATCGCCGGTTCCGGCGGCGGCCTTTGCCGTGGCGGCAATTCTTTCCGCCCCGATCAGGGGATTGAGCGGCATCGTCGTCTGGCGCCAGGCAACAGGCGCTGCCTTGGGAATCGCGCCGGACGCAGCCTGTTCTCCCGCCTGTCCCGCCGAAGGCGGCAGAAACCGCTGCATTTGCTGCTCGATCATCCGCGCCACGCCCAGCCCGCCCTGTTTGCTCAGTTGCTGCGACAGTTGCTGGTCGTAGAGCTGGGTGTAGAAGCGCGTCGTGTCGCTGTCGAAGGGGCCATCCTGCGAAAGGCTCGATCGCATGCTCTTGAGCATGATCGAGAGCAGCATCGCCTCGAACTCCTGCGCCGCAGATTTCAGGCCGGCTTGCGGATCCTGCTTCATTTGCAGCCGCAAATCGCCCACCGCCTGCATGTCGTAGGCAAAGCGCTGTTGGGTCAGGGCGTCGTCGATTTGCATGGTGTTCATTATAGGCGGCTATGCGAATGATCTATTACTGCCCGTCAGATGATTTCCAGCTCGGCGCGCAGCGCGCCGGCGGCCTTCATCGCCTGTAATATCGCCAGCAAATCCTGCGGGTTGGCGCCCATCGCATTGAGCGCCTTGACGATGTCGGCCAGATTCGCGCCCTTCTCCAGGCTGACGAGCGTACTGCCTTCCTGCTTGATCTGGATGTTCGTCTGCTGGACAACGGTCGTCTGTCCGCCGGAGAACGGCGCCGGCTGTTCGACCTGCGGCGTGTTCCCGATCGAAACCGAGAGGCTGCCATGCGCAACGGCGCAATTCTCGATCGTAACGTTCTGGTTCATGACCACCGATCCGGTGCGCGGATTGACGACAACCTTGGCGAGGCTTTGCGGAGTCTGGATTTCCAGATTCTCGACGCGCCCGAGCAGACGCACCCGCGCATCCGGGTCTTCCGGCGCGCGTACGCGAATCTGCCGTCCATCGAGCGCCTCGGCAACGCCGGGGCCGATGCTGCGATTGATCACATCGACGATGCGTTGCGCAGTGCCGAAATCGGTTTGCTTCGTCTCGTAATACACATAAGGGCCATGGCCCAGCGGGGCCGGCACGGCGCGCTCTACCGTGGCGCCGTCGGTGATGCGCCCCGCAGAAAGATGATTGATCTGCGCCTTGTTGCCGCCGGAGGAAGCGCCAATGCCGGCAATCAGGATATTGCCTTGCGCCATCGCGTAAATCTCGCCGTCTGCCCCTTTGAGCGGCGTCATCAGCAAGGCGCCGCCGCGCAGGCTTTTGGCGTTGCCGATCGAGGCAACGGTCACGTCGATCGTTTGCCCTTGCCGCGCGTAAGGCGGCAGCGTTGCCGTGACCATGACCGCAGCGACGTTTTTCAGTTGCAGGTTGCGCGCCTGTTCGATCGGCAGGTTGGTGCCGAGGTTCGAGAGCATGTTGATGATGCTCTGCGTGGTAAACGGAGTCTGCGTCGTCTGGTCGCCGCTGTTGTCGAGTCCGGCGACGAGTCCGTAGCCGATCAACTGGTTGCTGCGCACGCCCTGTACCGAGGCCAGGTCCTTGATGCGTTCGGCGAAGGCGGGCGGGGAAAGAAAGGCGAGGAGAAGGCCAAGACAAGCCCCGGCGGCAAGAATTGCCGCCCTGAAATTCTTTCGGCCTGCGCGAGCGCCCTTTTCAGGATCTGCGCGGGTTTTTGCGATTGTTTTCGGATTCATGCCGGGCCTCGACGATAAAAAGGGTCAGAACGGCATAACAGTAAGAAAGAATCGTGCCAACCAGCCCATGACCTGCGCTTCGCTGATGTAACCGCTTTCCTTGTATTCGATTCTCGCGTCGGCGACCTTCGATGAGGGAACGGTATTGGAGGCGTCGATGAAATTCGGGCTGACGATGCCGGAGAGGCGGATAAATTCGGTTCCGTTGCCGATGGCTACCTGTTTCTCGCCGGAAACCAGCAGATTCCCGTTGGAGAGGACTTCGATCACGGTCACCGTGATGTTGCCGTTGAACACGTTGTTTGCCGATGTCGCTCCCTTGCCTTCGAAGGTGTTGGAGCTTTGGGTTTGAACGTTCATCCCCTGGAAGGTCTTGCCCGGCACCCCGGTAATCGGGCCGGCGGTGATGTCGAGTCCGCCAGTGCGGCTGGCACTGGTGTTGGAGGCAGAATTCGCCGCCGTGTTTTCGGTGATGGTGATGGTCAGGATGTCGCCCACATAGCGCGCGCGCCGATCCTCGAAGAGCGGGCGGGCGGAAGAGGGTTGATAGATCGCGCCGTTGCTGTTGCTCGCGCTGGCGCGATCCGGCGGACGCATCGTCATCGGCTGGTGCACGTTCGTCGGCGGCACGGAAGTGCAGGCCGACAGGGCAAGGAGCAGAAAGGCCGCGCCCGCTGCCGGACGGAAGAAGGAGGAAGAACGGAGAAGGGTCATGATGGCAATTCCGGGCAGGTTCAGTTCAAACTTCGATCAGAGTTGCGTGAGCCGCGCAAGCATTTGATCGGAAGTGCTCACCACTTTCGTGTTCAGTTCGTAGGCGCGTTGCGTCTGGATCATCGTGACCATTTCCTCGGCAACGTTAACGTTGGAAGTTTCGACGTAATACTGGTTGAGAACGCCGGCGCCGTTGTTGCCGGGCACATTCGGCGTCGGCGTGCCGCTGGCGGCGGTTTCCAGGAAGAGGTTTTCGCCGACGCTCAGGAGTCCGCCATTGTTGACAAAGGTCACGAGCTGGATGTTGCCGATGTTGGCAGGCGCGGCGACGTTTCCGGCGAGCGTGACCGAAACCGTGCCGTCCTTGCCGATGCTGATCGAGGTGGCGTTGTCCGGAATGACGATGTTCGGTTGCATCGGATAACCGCTGCTATTGACGATCTGTCCCTGATTGTCCTTCTGGAACGATCCGTCGCGCGTGTAGGCGATGGTGCCGTCGGGAAGCAGGATCTGGAAAAAACCCGGCCCGTCGATGGCGATGTCGAGAGGATTCTCGGTGTGTTGCAAGGCGCCCTGGGTGAAAATCCGCGCCGTCGACACCGGGCGCACGCCAACGCCCAGTTGCAGACCGGTCGGGATCTGGGTTTGCTGCGAGGTCTGGGCGCCGGGCTGCCGCAGCGTCTGGTAGAGCAGATCCTCAAAAATGGCGCGGCCGCGCTTGTAGCCGTTGGTGGAGACGTTGGCCAGATTGTTGGCGATCACATCCAGTTGGGTTTGCTGTGCATCCAGGCCGGTGCGCGCGATCCATAGCGAGCGGATCATGGCAGTCCTTTCCTTTATTCAAAAGTTCTAAATTAGTAGAATAATTTTTGGCTGAAAATCACTACTGTAGCGAAATATTATTTAATCAAATTTAGAAAATAACCTCATAAAATCCATCACTGCCCCGTTCCAATAATCTGCGAGGCGGCACGCGCGTTGGTGTCTGCGTTCTGCAACATGCGAATCTGCATCTCAAACTGGCGAGCCAGGCTGATCAGGTTGACCATCACGTCGGTGACATTGACATTGCTGCCTTCGAGCACGCCGGAAGCGACCCGCACATTGGGGTCGACCTCTGCCGGCGCTCCGCCGGCAACGCGGAAAAATCCGTCGCCGCCGCGCACGAGTTGGTCTTCGGGAGGATTGACGAGCTTGATCTGGCCCACGTTGTTGGTCGTGTTCGGCGTGCCGTACAGGGGCACTACGGAAATGGTGCCGTCCGGGCCGATTTCGACACGGTTGTCCGGCGGAATGTTGATCGGGCCGCCGTCGGAAAGCACGTTGTGCCCGTCCGCCGTTTGCAGCATCCCGTCAGCATTGACGCGCAGATTTCCGGCGCGCGTGTAGGCTTCCGTGCCATCGGGCACTTCCACTGCAATCCAGCCCGAGCCCTGCACCGCAATGTCGAGCGGCCTCCCTGTGGACAGGAGCGGCCCCTGGTCGAAGATGTTTTTCACCGAAGCATCGGCAACGAAAGCGCGCGTGGGCATTCCTTCTCCCTGAATCTGAACGGCGCGGAATTTGTGCTCCAGCGCCCGGTAGCCGGTGGTTGCCGCGTTGGCAAGATTGTGGGCAACGCCTGCCTGCTGCGTGAATATCTGCTTGGCGCCGCTCATTGCCGTGTAAATCAGGCGATCCATTTTTCAACCATCTTTCTTTTGCGAAAGTTCCCGCCTGCGCGGCGGGAACTCCGGGTTCATATCAATCAGCGGATATTGACGATCGTCTGCATGATTTGATCCTGCGTCTTGATCGTCTGCGCGTTGGCCTGGTAGCTGCGCTGCTGGATGATCATCTTCACCAGCTCGTCGGTCAGGTCGACGTTGGAGTCTTCCACCCGTTCCGACTGCAGCACGCCGAGCCGTCCGCTTTTCGGCGTATCGACCGTAGGTTGCCCGGAAGAATAGGTTTCGATCCACTGGTTGTTGCCGATGTTGGTCAGCCCGTTCGGGTTTTCAAAGTAGGCGAGCACAACCTGCGCCAGATTGCGCGTCTGGCCGTTGGTATAGCGGCCCTGGACGACGCCGGTCTCGTTCACGCCCAGACCGACCAGGTCGCCGGAGCTGTAGCCATCCTGCATGAGGCGGTTGGTGACGAAAGGCGAACCGTACTGGGTTGTTCCCGACAGGTCGACGTTGAAGGTCAGCGGCGAAGTTGCGCCCCAATCCGGACGCCCCAGATTGCTGGCAACCTGGGTAAGGTCGATCGATACCGGGATTTCCATCGGCGGCGTCGGGGTGCCGTTGATGCTCGTCAATTGCCCCTTGTCGTCGAATTGCAGGACGATCGGCGTCGTCAGGTTGGGCGAGTCGCCTGCGCCATCCATGGCGGTGCCGTCGACGTTGCCGTACATGTCCCATTCGCCGGTATTGGCCGTTCTCACGAAGTAGAAATTCATGATGTGCGGATTGCCGAGGGAGTCGTAAATCGTGAGCCCGGTCGTCCAGTTGTAATCGTTCGGGTCGATCATTGGCGTCGGCCCGATGGGCGGAACCCAGGTCATTTCGGGAGAACGCGAATCAATGTTGACACCCATCTGCACTCCGGCATAGCCGATCCCGCCCGTGCTTCCGCCGGTAGGAACCGGAGCCAGCTTCAGTTGATCGGCGGTCAATCTCAGTTCCGTCGGGGTTTGCCGGTTGATGGTGCCGGCGGTATTGCCCAGGTAACCGGTCAGATACAGCCCCTGGTCGTTGACGATCGCGCCATCCTTGTCGAGGTGAAACTGGCCGTTGCGCGTGTAGGTAATCGCGCCGTTGTTGCTCAAGCGGAAAAAGCCGCCACCGTTGATCGCGATATCGAGCGGGTTGCTGGTAATCGAAATATTGCCCTGCGTAAAACGCTGCGCCACATTCATGAGGCTGACGCCGATCCCGATCTGGCCCGCGCCGCCGCCATTCAACGCCGCCGCGTAAACATCGCCGAAATGCGCATCGGATCCCTTGAAACCGACGGTGTTGCTGTTGGCAATATTGTTGCCGATGACATCGAGCGCCCTGGCCGAAGTATTCAGCCCGCTAAGTCCTTGTTGGAAAGCCATTTTGTCACTCCTTTTTGAAAGTTGGGTCTGTCAGCCAAAGCCGCCCGAAATCTAGAGAATCTGTTGCACGTTCGCGAAGCTGACCTTGCCAAGCGAGCCCAAGTCGAGCAAGAAGCCCGTCTTGTCCCTTACTACAGCATTTACCATGCCAGCTTGCATCCCGGTGACAGGAACACTTTGATCTCCCTGCGTGGCGGTCACCCGGATCGTGTATGCGCCGTTGGGAGCCTTTTCGCCAGCGTTGGTCGTGCCATCCCAGAAAAAGGCAAATGAGCCTGGATCCGAGTAAGCGCCCAGATTGTCGGAATACACCGTGGCGCCGCTCGCGTCGAGGACGCTGACGAGCACCTGGTCGGCGGGGCCGTCGAGCTTGATTCCGCCCAGCGCGCCATTGTCGGTAAGCTGCATCGTGTCGCCGGCAATAAGTACCGTGCGCCCGATCATGTTTGCCGCCTGCATCGCCTGAGACTCGCCATAACCATCGAGCAGCGAGGACAGCGTCGCGTTCAGCTTTTCGATGCCGGTCACGGTGTTGATCTGCGCCAATTGCGAAGTGACTTCCGCATTGTCGAGCGGATTGAGCGGATCCTGGTTCTTCAATTGCGTAACCAGCATCGTCAGGAAACGGTCCGAAGCCTCCTGCATCACCGAAGCATCGGTTTTGTTCGTTGTACTGCCGTAGTCGGTGAAGAGATTGTTGAGGACGTCGTTGGTGCCGGTAGGATTGACTGTTGCCATGATGATTACCTCGCTGAAAGTTATCGATTCAAAAATTTAGGATTCAAAACCCTTGTGCCTTCGCCGCCCCCTACTGGCCGATCGTCAGCGTGCGCTGCAGCAGTTGCTTGGCCGTATTCATGACATCCACGTTGGTCTGGTACGAACGCGAGGCGGAAATCATGTTGGTCATTTCTTCCACCACATCGACGTTCGGCATCGCCACATAGCCATCTTCGTTCGCCGCCGGATTGCGGGGGTCATACACCATCCGCTGCGGCGCCGCGCTCTCGACCACCTGCCGCACCCGCACGCCAATGGCCGTTTCGCTGTCCAGGCCCGTTCTGCTGCCGCTGCCGACTTCCTTCATCGGAGCCGCCTCAAAAACCACCTGCTTGGCGCGATACGGGCGTCCGTCGGCGGTAGTGATGCTTTCGGCGTTGGCCATGTTGCTCGCCGTCGTGTTGAGCCGTATGGATTGCGCCATCAGCGCGCTGCCGGCGATATTGAATACATTGAAAACGCTCATGATCGTCCCCTCGGTGAATCAAAATACGGTTCAGGGCGACAGCGCCGCCTGCAAATCGCGCAAACGCTGCGAGATGAATGTCACTCCGGCCTGATATTGCAAGGCGTTTTCGGCAAAGGCCGCACGCTCGATATCCATATCCACCGTGTTGCCGTCGGCAGCAGGCTGTACCGGTTGGCGATAGGCGAGCGGCGTGATGCCGGTATCGAGGGATCCCGGAAAATGCCGCACCGAAGTCCGCGCCAGGTCGAGCCCCCCATCCTGTTGACGTCCACTGACCGCCGTCTGCAAGGCTGCGGCAAAATCGAAATCGCGCGCCTTGTAATTGGGCGTATCGTTGTTGGCAATATTCGAGGCCAATACTTCCTGCCGGTAGGCACGCAGGCTCAATGCCTGCTGCTGGAAGAAAAAGGCGCTGTCGAGTTTGTTCATGATGGAATTTCGCGGGAGTAGAGACAGTAGAGACAACTGCCTTGAAAGCAGGAATCGTGCCACACCCAATCAGGGCCCGTCCGGCGCGAGAATCGACAGGGGCGCGCGGCAGCGTCCGGAAAAAATTAGCCGCAACAAAGCGCGCGACGGCAACATTTTCCGCCGATGGCCTCAGGGTTTCCGGGAACCGCTATACAATGGGCGCAAACAGTATCTCACCTGTATGACATGCGTTTTTTCCAGCCTATCCTGACCGCCATCCTCATCCTTGCCGCATCTCTCGTTGTATTCGCCCTGCCGGCGCAGGCGAGCGAGCAGATCGAGGCAGTGGTCATGGAATACCTGAAAGCGCAAACGGCTCACTTTCCCGGCGAAACCAGCTTTACGCTGGGCAAGATCGAGGGCGCCTCGCGCATCGCCCCGTGCAACACGATGGAACCCTTCCTGCCCAAGGGCGCTCGTCTGTGGGGCAAGGCGACGGTCGGCGTGCGCTGCCTGGGGCCAACGCCCTGGACCGTTTATGTTCCGGCGCGCGTCACCGTGCGGGGCCGTTATCTTGTTGCTGCCCGCCCGTTGGGGACGGGACATGCGCTGGAGGCCGGCGATCTCCTCGAACGGGAGGGCAATCTCACCGCCCTGCCGCAGAACGTCCTGACCAGCACGTCCCAGGCCATCGGCAAAAGCCTGAAAAATTCGGTGGCGGAAGGCCAGCCCTTGCGCCATGATCTTTTGGTCGCCCCCTTTGTCATACGGCAGGGATACAAGGTCCGGTTGGTGGCGAAAGGGGAGGGATTTTCGATCAGCAGTGAAGGCCGCGCGATGACCAATGCCGCCGAAGGCGACCCGGTGCGGGTGCAGACCCCCAACGGACAAATCGTCAATGGCCGGGCCCTGTCCGATGGTACGGTCGAGGTGGGTTATTAGCTGTCGCGTACCGGGAGACGCCAGTGCTGGAAAGCGTTAAAGTCTGCCCGCCTCCGGCCGTTAATGGAAAAGAGACCAGGAATTTCAGAAAGCATCCGTCATGAAAATCGAACCCTCCATCAATTCTGTCGCCGGAGTCAACGGCGCTTCGGCAAGCGCAGAGGCTCGCGCGCGTTCCACAGGAAAGACCAGCAGCACGGAAGACGGTGCAGCGGCGGTGCATTTGAGCGTACCGGCGCAGAAAATCCAGCGCAATGTCAGCACTGATGCCGCTGCCGATCCGGGACGGATTGCCGAGATACGGCAAGCCATTGCCGACGGGAATTTCCAGATCGACCCAAACGCGATTGCCGACCGCATCATCATGACTGCACGGGCGTTGATCGCCTCTCGTTGATTCTTCCAGGCTGTCCTGGAATTTGCCTATGCCCTCCTCCTCCCTGACCAATGAACTTGCCGCCGTAATTTCTGCGGAAGCTGCAGAAACTGCGGTTTTTATCTCTTTGTTGCAGGAAGAGCAGGAAGTCCTGCAATCGGGAAAAGTCGACAACCTGGAAGTCGTTGCCGGGAAAAAGACGGAATCCCTGACCCGGCTCGCCCCCTTCGCAATGCACCGCAACCGGATTCTTGCCGATGCCGGCTTTGCCAGCGACCGCGTTGGCATTGATTCCTGGCTGGAGGCGCATCCCGACGATGCGATTCGCGAAGTCTGGCAGCGATTGCAGGCAGGCGCGCGAGAAGCGCGCGAACTCAACCGCATCAACGGCGAACTGATTCAGATGCGGATCCAGCAGAACACCCAGATTCTCGACGTGCTGCTTTCCGCGTCGCAGCCGCGCGGGAGCCTTTACGGCCCGGACGGCCAGCCAGCGCAGTTCTCCGGCACCCGGATCATCGATTCGGCCTGACCGGGATACTCCTCCCCTCCCTTCGACGCCCTTGCTTCCCGATGTTCCAGGGAGTAAGGCGTTTCTCAGTTTTCTAAATTTGAAAAAATAATTTGCAGATATTTATCAATACACAACTAAAACAAAATTACTCTTTGATTTAGAAAACAAGGACTGGATTTACGGAACGAAGCAAAAGCGATGCAGCAAGCGTAAAATGTTGCGTCGCCGCATATTGCCTTGCACAATGCATTACCGCCCGGAGAAAATGATGACCAACACCCCCGTCGACTTACCCAAAGGACAACCTACCTTGCGCGTGGTTCCCCGCCCTGCAGACCTCAATTATAACGGCGACATTTTCGGCGGCTGGATCATGTCCCAGGTCGACGTTGCAGGGTCGATTCCGGCGATACTCCGCGCGCAGGGCCGGGTCGTGACGGTTGCGGTTAATGCCTTCATCTTCAAGGAGCCGGTATGGGTAGGCGATATCGTCAGCTTTTATGCCGAAGTCGAACGCGTTGGGCACACCTCGATGACCATCAAGGTCGAGGTTTATGCTGAGAGGGTTCTCACCAGCCGGATGGTGGTAAAAGTAACCGAAGCGGAACTGACCTATGTTGCAATCGACCAACAGAGAAACAAAAGAGTCATCCCGCCGGAAGAATGAAAAGACGATAAAGACGTATTTTTGACGTATATTCATGAACATAGAAACCTAAACTCAGGCAATGCATCAATATCAATACATCCAACACATCCAACACATCCATTTGGGCGCATAACCAAGGTGAGCTCCACTTCCGCCACGCGACAGGCGGAGTCTGCAAAAAGAGACGACATCATGAAAAAAACCTCCTGTCTTTCCCACGCATCCTCTCTCCTGGCGCGTTTTCCCGTTCTGGCCGCCCTGGCTGCTTTTTCCGGAATCGCGTCTGCGGCGGGAATCCAGCTTTTTGAACAGAATGCCAGCGGATTGGGGAACGCCTATGCCGGTTCCGCAGCCAACGCCGAAAACGCCAGTGTCCTTTTTTACAACCCGGCGGCAATGACGCAATTGCAGGCGAGGGAAATTTCGGTGGGCGTCGCAGCGGTACGCCCGAGCTATCGCTTTGACAACCGCGCATCCCAGGGCGGCGCCTTTGCCGGAGCAGGCGATGGCGGCGACGGCGGCAACTGGCTCTACGCGCCCAACGCCTATTTTTCGTTTGCGCTCTCCAGGGATTGGTACGTCGGTCTGGGGATCAGCCGCCCGTTCGGGGTCGACACCGAATATTCCGATCCCTGGCTCGGCGCGGCACAAGGCACTAAACTCGAATTGAAAACGATCAACATCAACCCCTCGCTCGCCTGGCGCGTCAGCGACAAGATCTCGGTCGGCATCGGCGCAAACTATCAGCGGCTCGACGCGGAATATCGCGGCCGCGCTTCGTCAATCGCCGGTTCGGGCGCTGCAACCACGCTTCATCTGGAGACCAATGATTCGGCCTGGGGATGGAACGCCGGTGCGCTGTTTAGCCTTTCTCCGACAACCCGGGTCGGGGTTTCGTACCGCTCGCGAATCAAGTACACCCTGGATGGCGATGTCAAGGCAAGCGGTCCAGGAGCCGGATTGGGCGGCGCCACGCGCACCGACCTCAAGCTGCCCGACACTTTCATCCTGAGCGTCGCGCAAAACATAAGCGACCGCTGGGAAATGCTCGGAGACCTTTCATGGACCGGCTGGAGCGGCGTCTCGCGGATCAATGTTACGCGCGGCCTCGCGACACAGCCGATCGAAGCCAACCTGCATAATTCCTGGCGCGTCGCGCTGGGCGGCACCTATAAGGTTAACGATGCCTGGAAAACGAAATTCGGCATTGCCTATGATCGCTCCCCTGTGCGCGATAGCCACTATCGCTCGGTACTTGCGCCCGATTTCGATCGGTGGTGGTTCTCGCTTGGTGGACAATGGAAACCAAGCAAGGAGACTGCACTCGACTTTGGCGTCAGCTACATTTATGTACGCAACTCCGATATCCGGAACGACCATTCCGCTTCCGGCGCGGGCATTGTCGATGGCCGTTTTGACGACAGCTATGGAATTGTGCTCGGCGCGCAATTTTCGGCAGGCTTTTGAAACCTGAAAAAGGCACCCCCATGAACGCATCCGGAATCACCGTAGAAGAAAATGGTCTTGGTCATTATCAACAGACGGTCCAAGTCGGCGCGCACCGGCTGATCGCCGACGAACCCGCCGATATGGGCGGCAACGATGCCGGGCCGGCGCCTTACGATTTTCTGCTCGCTGCGCTCGGAGCCTGCACTTCGATCACGCTTCGGATGTACGCTGAACGCAAGGCGCTGCCGCTCTCCAAAGTCAGCGTCGCGTTGCGCCACGAAAAAATCGAAGTCGACGGGCATCCGGTCGACCGCATCGAACGCAAGATCACACTCGAAGGCGACTTGAGCGAGGAAATTCGCGCGCGGATGCTCGAAATCGCCAATAAATGCCCGGTACACCGCACTCTCTCCGGCCAGATACGGATCGACAGCACGCTGCGCTGAACAATAAAAACTTCTTAATCCAAAAATATCCATATTCCGGCACATTCAAGGCATTCCGGACTTTGGGAAAGCACCGGTTCTGTGCTAAATTGTGCAGTGCAGCAGAGAAGGAATAGCCGGAGAACGGCCTCTTGTGCTACGACATCCGGATTCCCTTCCTTACTGAAAACTTAACGCACGAAACGCGGCGGATCTCTCCGCCAGGGAGTTGTCATGCTGGAAACCCATTATCTGACCACCCTGTTTGAGCCCAAGTCGGTCGCCGTGATTGGCGCCTCGGAACGCGAAAATTCGGTCGGCGGAATCCTCTTCAAGAACATTCTCGATTCCGGCTTCAAGGGCCGGCTTTATCCGATCAATCCCAAACACAAAACGATCCAGGGCGCCGAAACCTATGCCTCGATCGAGGAAATCGGCGCGCGGGTCGAACTGGCGGTCATCGCCACACGCCCGCAGATGGTGCCGCCGCTGGTCGAACAATGTGGACGCAGCGGCATCAAGAACGTCATCGTCATTACCTCGGGCTTTGCCGAAGCCGGTCATGCGGGTGCTGCGCTGGAGCGCAAGATGCTCGAAATCGCACGCAGCTACAGCGTACGCCTGCTCGGCCCGAATTGCCTGGGAATCATCCGCCCCGATCTGGGATTGAACGCTACTTTTGCTCGCGTCAATGCTGCTCCCGGCAACCTTGCGCTGGTATCGCAATCCGGCGCAATGTGCGCGGCGGTACTCGACTGGGCCAAGACCAACGGCGTCGGATTTTCTTCCGTCATTTCGCTGGGCAGCACTGCCGACGTCGATTTCGGCGAAATTCTCGATTACCTGATCTACGACAACCGCACCCATTACATTCTCCTGTATGTCGAAGGCATTCGCAATGCCCGGCGTTTCATGAGCGCCTTGCGCTCGGCGGCGCGGATCAAGCCGATCATCCTGTTGAAAGCAGGCCGGCATGCCGCCGGTTCAGCGGCAGTGCGTACCCACTGCGGCATGTTCGCCGGATCCGATACCGTTTTCGACGCCGCCGTGCGCCGCGCCGGGGTCGTGCGGGTCAAGGATGTGGGCCAGCTTTTCTATGCCTCGAAGGCGCTCGCCTCCAAATTCCGGCCACAGGGCAAGCGGCTGGCAATCGTCACCAACGGCGGCGGGCCGGGCGCGATGGCCGCCGACCGTGCCGGCGATCTTGGCATCCCGCTCGCGACGCTTTCGGACGCGACGATCCAGCGCCTCAATGCCTGCCTGCCGAAGACCTGGTCACACAACAACCCGATCGACATCGTCGGTGACGCGACGTCGGAACGCTACCGCGACGCCATTCTGAACGTCGCCCAGGACGAAGGAGTCGACGGCATTCTGGTGATGCTCGCGCCGCAGGCGATGACGCAGCCGGAAGAAGTCGCCCGCACGGTGATCGACATTGCCGATCAGACTGGCAAGGCGCTGATCGCCTGCTGGATGGGAGAGGATCAGGTCGCAGCCTCGCGCAAGATGCTGGAGGACGCAGGCATTCCCGCGTTCCGTATGCCTGAGACGGCAATCGAACTCTTCTCTCACATCTCGACCTACTACCGGAACCAGAAACTCCTCCTGCAAACGCCAATGCCCACCTCGCGCGAGGAACGCCCGGAAACAGAAGGCGCCAAAATGCTGATCGACGCTATTCTTTCCGAACGGCGCAAGGTGCTCTCCGAAATGGAATCAAAGGCCATTCTGCGCGCCTTCCGCATTCCGGTCGCGCAAACGATGGTCGCACGCACCCCGACCGAGGCGCTCCTGCTCGCCGAACAACTCGGATTCCCGGTCGCGATGAAAGTCGATTCTCCTGACGTGCAGAGAAAGAGCGACGCAGGCGGCGTACGCCTGAATGTCGCCACAGCCCCGGCAGTGCGCAACGCGTACTACGACATTATCGATACGGTGCACAAAAAACACCCGAATGCCCGCATCAATGGCGTTTCGATCGAGCCCTTCCTCGCGCGTCCGAACGGGCGCGAATTGATGGTCGGCGTCGTTCGCGACCCGATCTTTGGGCCGATCATCACCTTTGGCGCTGGCGGCACCGAAGTCGAAATCTTCAGCGACCACGCCGTTGCACTGCCGCCGCTCAATACCTTCCTCGCCCAGGATCTCATTCGTTCAACCCGCGCCAACATGTTGCTTTCCGAGTTCCGGGACATGCCGCCGGTCAATATCAAGGCCCTGGAAGACGTCCTGCTGCGCATCTCGGAAATGGTCTGCGAACTCCCGTGGTTGCAGGAACTCGACCTCAATCCGCTGATCGTCGACGAAAACGGCGCCATCGCCGTCGATGCCCGGATCGTGATCGACTACGCTCCCTCCACTGGCGACCGCTATTCGCACATGGCGATCCACCCTTATCCCGTGCATCTCATTCAGGAATGGCAGCTCCCCGATGGGCGCGAAGTTGTCATCCGCCCGATCCGGCCGGAAGACGCCGAAGCCGAACAGGAATTCGTCAACAACCTTTCCGATGAAAGCAAATATTCCCGTTTCATGGATACTCTCCGGGAACTGACGCAGCCGATGCTCGTGCGCTTCACCCAGATCGACTACGACCGGGAAATGGCCCTGATTGCGATGGTGAAGGACGAAACGGGCAAGCAAACCCAGATCGGCGTCTCCCGTTACGTCACCAATCCGGACGGCGAATCGGTCGAATTCGCATTGGTCGTGAGCGACGATTGGCAAAAACACGGCCTGGGCCGCAAACTCATGACCGCGCTGATCGACTGTGCCCGGATGAAAGGCTTCCGCGCCGTCGTCGGCGATGTTCTCTCGGCGAACACCAAGATGTTCCGCCTGATGACCAGCCTCGGCTTCTCGATTCATCCCCACCCGGAAGACACCGCCGTCAAGCGCGTCGTAAAACCCTTGCAATAACCCCGGCAAGGCGCTGCACATCCCTGGATAAAATTTTCCCCGGATTGTTTCGCTGCCCCCCGCCAGAAATGACGGGAGCAGCGAAACGAATCGTCGGGAGCATCCCCAAAAGGGTTTCCTGATTATTTTCTAAATTACTGTGATAATTTTTATCTAAAACACATTACAGTAATGATATATTTTTTAAGTAAATTTAGAAAACGGCAAACGCAGACTCCCGCACGGACGTCCCCCGCCTTGGCAGATGCTCCCTGTGCGGGCTTATCAAGCCTCTTTCTTCGAGGGTGCTTGATGGGACTTCGCTTATCCGGGCAACGCTTTCTGCTGGCCAAGGCGGCTTATGTTCTTCTAGATAGATAAATTCACTGCGTCACGCCGCATTTTCTTTCCAGCGCTGCAATGAATTGCGCAGGAACGTCGTAACCTGCCCCCGCCCTGATCTCGACCATGCAGGTGGGGCTGGTGACGTTGATTTCGGTGAGATAGCTTCCGATGACATCGAGCCCCACAAGCAGCAATCCTCGCGCAGCCAGGACGGGAGCGACCCGGGCAGCGATCCTGCGGTCGGCAGCCGAAAGCTCGCGCACTTCTCCCGTGCCGCCAGCAGCAAGATTGCCGCGTGTTTCGCCCGCCTTCGGAATGCGCGCCAGGCACCAGGGAACGATCTCGCCGTCGATCAGCAATATCCGTTTGTCGCCTTCGGAGATTTCGGGAATAAAACGTTGCGCCATCACGGTGCGCTGCCCGAATTCGGTGAGGGTTTCGATAATCGCGTTGCGGTTGGGATCGTCACGGCGAACGCGAAATATACCGCGCCCGCCCATGCCGTCAAGCGGCTTAAGAACCGTGTCGCCTTCCGTGTCGATGAATTCATTGAGATGCGCAGCCGAACGCGCAACCAGCGTCGGCACAGAGAATTCGGCAAATTCCGCGAGCGCAAATTTTTCCGAGTGATCGCGCAGCGCTGCGGGGCTGTTGAAAACCCGCGCCCCTTCCGCTTCGGCCCGTTCAAGAAGCCAGGTGGCGGCAACGTATTCGATATCGAATGGCGGGTCCTTGCGCATCAATACGGCATCAAATTTTGCCAGCGGCAGGCTTTCTTCGCCGATCCGCTCGTACCAGGGAGCGGTATTGTCGAGGGATTTTTCTACGCCTGCCTTACCGTCTTTCGGAAAAGGATGGATATGCGTCGCCGTGGCACACACGCCCAGCCGGCTCGACCAAGACAAGGCATCTACCGGAAGAGCCCAGATTTCATGACCGCGCGCCGCCGCCGCGCGCATCATGGCAACGCTGGTGTCCTTATAGAATCGCAGCGAATCAAGCGGGTCGACGATGAACGCAAAACGCATGAATGGAGTCCTTGGTCGAAAGATCGAGTTGCCTGAAATCCTTTAGGCTGGAATTTTGAGGGTGCTTGTTTCTTCCCCGTCTTCCACTTCCGGCGCACTGCGCGTCAACTCGACAGACGCCGCCAATGCCGCCAAGCGCGCAATGACGCCATAAGCATAAAAACGGTTCGGCGGGGCGTCCGGATTCTGGCAGACATCCGGGCACAGACAACTCGTCTCAAACGCCAGCGGTTCAAAGTGCATCCCTGGGGCATTCAGATTTTCATCGACGCCGCGCGCAGCATTGACGCGGTAGAACCCGCCGACGACATAACGGTCGATCATATAGACCACCGGTTCGGCAACACCGTCGCCAACGCGCTCACGAGTATGAACCCCCTCCTGCACCAGTACATCGGAGACTTCCAGACCTTCCTTGATGACGCTCATCTTGTTGCGCTGCTTGCGATTCAGCCCGACAATTTCACTGGCATCATGGACGGTCATCACTCCCATGCCATAGGTTCCGGCGTCCGCCTTGACAATAACGAAAGGCTTTTCATCAATGTCGTATTCGCGATATTTCTCGTGCACGATATCGAGCACTGCGGCAACATTGTCGGCCAAACACTCCTCACCCCGGCGCTCCTGAAAATTGACGCGGCGACAAACGGAAAACGCGGGATTGATTAACCAGGGATCGATTCCGAGTTCCGCACCGAAGGCCGTGGCTATTTCATCGTAGGCGGCAAAATGATTCGATTTACGCCGCACGACCCAGCCCGCGTGCAGCGGCGGAATGAGGAGTTGTTCGCTCAGACCTGTCAGGATTTCGGGAACCCCGGCGGAAAGGTCGTTGTTGAGCAGGATCGCGCAGGGATCGAAATCCTCCAGCCCGAGGCGGGTTTTTGTTCGTTTGAGGGGTTCGAGAAGCAGCGTCGTGCCGTTGGGCAATGAAAGCGGCGTTGGAGCCTCGATTTCCGGCAGGAGCGAGCCGATACGCACATTCAGCCCGGTCTGGCGCAAGATGATGGCCAATTGGGCAACGTTTTGCAGATAAAAAAGGTTGCGCGTATGGTTTTCCGGAATCAGCAATAAATTACGCGCATCCGGGCAGATCTTCTCGATCGCCACCATCGCCGCCTGAATGCACTGCGGCAAAAAGGCCGGATTCAGGTTGTTGAACCCGCCGGGGAAAAGATTGGTGTCAATCGGCGCCAATTTGAAGCCCGAGTTGCGCAAATCGGTGGAAGTGTAAAAGGGCGGCGTGTGTTTCTGCCATTGGCCCCGCAACCAATGCTCGATCCTGGGTAGCGCGTCGAGAAGGCGCCGTTCCAGATCAAGCAAGGGACCGGTCAGCGCTGTTCTGAGATGAGGAACCATGAAATCACCGCCTCTGCAACTGAATGGGCAGATTTTAACAGCAGACAGGGGCCGATAAAGTGCGAAAAAAAACGGGCGCCTAAGCGCCCGTTTTTCAAATGCTGATTCTTGAATTTTCGTCGGATTAGAAGCTGTGACGAACACCCAAGTTGAACGAGGAAACCGTCTTGCCAGCCTTGGTGTTGGACAGGCCGTTGTTCACAGCCGTGTTCAAGCCATAGGCAGCATTATCGTCATTGTCGCCCCAGCCCAGAGCCGCATACAGAGAGGTGCGCTTGGAGAAGGCGTATTCATAGCCAATACCATAGACGGAGAAGTCGGCATCGTCGTGGATACGGTCATACAACTTGCCATAGCTCGCCATGATCTTGTGGTTGCCGAAGGGCATCGAACCAGCGATGTGCCAGGTACGGGCCTTGGCTTGATCGTGACCGAGCGCCGACAGCTTGCCTTCGCCATAGGAAGCATAAACCTTCGCTACCTTGAAGTCATACGAACCGGCCAGCATCCATGCATCGGCCTTGCCAACTTCAGTAGCAAAGTCACCGGCGCGAGCATTGTGGTATGCAGCACCAAGCCACAGACCGCTGTTGCTGTACATGGCCAGAACGCCCCATGTACGGCCCATCTTGTCGAGATAGCCGTTGACCGGACCGTCAACGTTGTTCTCGTTACCGGTGGAGTACCCTACCGCAAACAGGAAGCCAGACAGGTTCGGGGAAATGTACAGGATCGAGTTGTCAAGACGGTCGGCGTCACCGGGGATGCCGGCGTAGAGGTTGCGGATCGTCGGGGACAGACCATAGTTGAACGCGTCAGCCGAGGTCTTCAGGTACCAGAACGGGGTGTATTGGCGACCGATGGTCACTTGACCCCAGTTGCCAGCCAGACCGCCGTAAGCCTGACGGTTGAAGAACTGACCGTTGGTTGCGGCTGTTACTCCGCCAGCGCTGGCAGTGTTGATTCCCGGAGCAGTGGCAGTGGTGCCATGCGGGGTGACGGCGGCAGTATCAATCGCCAGACCCTGTTCCAGCAACCAGACCGCTTTCAGGCCATTGCCAAGAGCTTCTTCACCCTTGAAGCCAATGCGGGTACCGGCGGACTGACCGGACTGGGCACGGAACTGAGTGCCGTAACCGTTGTTGGAAACATCGATACCCACGTCGATAACACCGTAGATCGTTACATTGTTTTGCTGGGCGAAGACGGCGCTGGAAGCAAGACCGGCAACGGCCAGGGCAATAAGTTTCTTCTGCATCAGATTTCTCCTCTTTGACTAAGAAAGGCCCGGCAGACATTTGAAAGGTTTGTCTGCGTCCGGGCCAGCCTTACCTCTCTGGAAATGAGAAGTTGGGTGAATTTTGGCAAATGGCGGGGGGTGCAGGCAACATCAACAATCGAATTTCCCGGGCAAATTCCCGGGTTGTTGTTGAGGTGCAACAAATTATCGGAAGAAAGGCGGCCATTGGATGGGGAACGACTCACTGTGGCAAAAATCCGCTTTGCTCGAAAAACAATCGCCGCAATGCCTCTCCGGGGTCTTCCGCGCGCATGAACGCTTCTCCAACGAGAAAGGCATGAATGCCATGTTGTCGCATCCGGGCGACATCGGCGGTAGTGAGGATGCCACTCTCGGTAACCAAGCGTTTCCCCGTCGGTAGCCGAGGCCACAGGGCCAGCGTCGTTTCCGGATCGACAACAAAGGTGCGCAAGTCCCGATTATTAACGCCAACCAGAGGCGTCTCCAGGCAAAGCGCCCGTTCCAGTTCTGCCGCGTCGTGCACTTCGACCAGCACCGCCATGCCCAGCGAATGGGCCTGCGCTTCGAGTTCGCGCATCTGCCCTGTTTCCAGCGCGGCGACGATGAGAAGCACTGCATCGGCGCCCATTACCCGCGCCTCATAGATCTGGTACGGATCGATCAGGAAGTCCTTGCGCAGAACCGGCAAGGTACATGCCTCGCGTGCCGCCTGGAGAAATTCAGGCGAGCCCTGAAAATAATCCCGGTCGGTGAGCACGGATAAACAGGCAGCCCCGGCACGAGCATAGCTGCGGGCAATCTCAGCCGGCTGGAAGTCGGCGCGAATCACGCCTTTGGAGGGGCTTGCCTTTTTGATTTCGGCAATTACCGCAGCTTGTCCGGCAGCGATGCGTCCTTCGATCGCGCCAACAAAGTCGCGCGTGGCTGCGCGGTCGGCTTCGGCCTGCGCACGCAATTCGGCAAACGGCAGCGCACGCGCGGCAACGGCGATTTCCTCGCGTTTGGTGGCGAGAATCCGGTCGAGAATATTGCTCATCCCGGTATTCCCGAATCATTTGGAGGCACACCAACGGCATGACCGGGACTTGACGGAAAACGACGGGTAAACGCGACGAATTCTTCCAGCTTGCCCCGCGCCGCGCCACTGGCAATGGTTTCAAAGGATTGCGCAACGCCTTCGGAAAGGGTTTCCGCCTGCCCGGCGACATAAATCGCTGCACCGGCGTTTACGGCAACGATATCGCGCACCGGGCCTGGACGATTGTCGAGGGCGTTCAAAAGCATGGTTTTCGATTCTTCCGGACCGGCGGCGCGCAGAACTTTCGGGTCGTGCACCGGCAAATTGAATTCTTCCGGATGCACCGTATATTCCTCGATTTTTCCATCCTTCAGTTCGCCGATGATCGTTTTGCCGGAAATCGAAATTTCGTCCAGTCCTTCCATGCCATAGACAGTCAACGCGCGCTTGCTTCCCAGCCGCTGCAACACGCGAATCTGGATTCCGACAAGATCGGGGTGGAAGACGCCGAGAATTTGTCGCGGCGCCTGCGCTGGATTGAGCAGCGGGCCAAGAATATTGAAGATGGTGCGCACGCCGAGTTCGCGCCGGATCGGCGCCACGTACTTCATTGCACCGTGGTGGTTCGGAGCGAACATGAAACCGATGCCCAGGGTGTCGATACACTCGGCGATTTGCTGCTGCGTCAGGTGGATATTGGCGCCCAGCGCCTCAAGCACGTCGGCGCTGCCGGATTTGCTCGACACGGCACGGCCGCCGTGCTTGGCCACGCGCACTCCGGCAGCGGCAGCAACGAACATCGACGCGGTGGAAATGTTGAAACTATGCGCGCCGTCCCCGCCGGTGCCGACAATATCGATGACGCTTTCCGGATCGGCTACCGGCACGGTGGCGGCAAATTCGCGCATGACCTGCGCGGCGGCGGCGATCTCGCCGATGGTTTCCTTTTTCACCCTGAGGCCGATGATGATCGCGGCGACCAGAGTCGGTGAGAGTTCGCCGTGCATGATCTTGCGCATCAGCGACATCATTTCGTCGTGAAAAATTTCCCGGTGCTCAATGACGCGGGTCAGGGCTTCTTGCGGGTTCATGCCAGGTTCTCCTTGAGAAAATTGCGTAGAAGATCATGACCGCATTCGGTCAGGATCGATTCGGGATGAAATTGCACTCCTTCGACGGCCAGCGTTTTGTGCCGCACGCCCATGATTTCGCCGTCTTCGGTCCAGGCTGTGCGGCAAAGGCAATCGGGCAGGGTGTCGCGTTCAATCGCCAGCGAGTGGTAGCGGGTGCAATGCAGCGGATTGGGCAAATCCCTGAAAACGCCAGCGTTCTCGTGAAAGACCGGCGAGACCTTCCCGTGCATCATGCGCTGCGCGTGCACGATCCTGCCGCCGAACGCGGCGCCAATCGCCTGATGTCCGAGGCAAACGCCGAGGATAGGAATCTTTCCGGCGAATTCCCGGATCGCCGCCACCGAGATGCCCGCCTGTTGCGGCCCTCCCGGTCCCGGAGAAATCACCAGATACTCGGGCGCAAGGCGTTCTATTTCGGCAAGGGAAATGGCATCGTTGCGAAAGACACGCACCTTCTGCCCCAGTTCACCGAAATACTGGACGATGTTGTACGTAAAACTGTCGTAATTGTCGATCATCAAAAGCATGGCAGGACTCCCTGGATTCAGTCGAAACGGGTATCGAGGCCGCGTTCGGCCATTTCCGCCGCGCGCAACACGGCGCGCGCCTTGTTCTGCGTTTCCTGCCATTCCGCGCCGGGATCGGAATCGGCGACGATCCCGGCGCCGGCCTGCACATGCAGTTGTCCGTCCTTGAGGAGCGCGGTGCGGATGGCGATGGCGAGATCCATGTCGCCGTGAAACCCGATGTAGCCGATTGCCCCGCCATAAATGCCGCGTTTGACCGGTTCCAGTTCGTCGATGATTTCCATCGCCCGCATTTTCGGCGCTCCGGAGAGTGTCCCTGCCGGCAGGGCGGCGCGCAGCACGTCAAGCGGTCCCAGCCCGTCGGCGAGCTTGCCTTCGACGTTGGAAACAATGTGCATCACATGCGAATAACGTTCGATCACCATTTGCTCGGTGACGCGTACCGATCCGGTTTGCGCCACGCGGCCGACATCGTTGCGTCCGAGATCGAGCAATTGCACATGCTCCGCGCGTTCCTTTTCGTCGGCCAGCAATTCCTCGGCCAGCGCCGCATCCTCGTCGAACGAAGCTCCACGACGGCGAGTGCCGGCAATCGGGCGCAGCGTCACGGCGCCGCCTTCGAGGCGGACGAGAATTTCCGGCGAAGCACCGACGATATGGAAATCGTCGCAGTTGAAATAAAACATGTACGGCGATGGATTCAGCGTGCGCAGCGCCCGGTACAGCGCCAGCGGGGTAGCGGCGAATGGCTTGCTCATGCGCTGTGAAAGAACCGCCTGCATGATCTCGCCCTCGCGGATGTAATGCTTGGCCTTCTCCACTGCACGCCTGAATGCGGCTTCGCCACTGATCGACACCGCTGGAGACGAGGCGACAGGCGTTTCGGGCGGAATCGCCACTGGCGCGCGCAGCTTCGCCAGAAGCTCCCTCAGCCGCGCCCACGCCTTTTGCCACGCGCCGGGCACGCCGGGTTCGGCGTAGACGACGAGCGTCAGCTTGCCGGAAAGATTGTCGACGACAGCGATTTCCTCAGAGAGAAAAAGCAGGATATCCGGCGTTCCGATGTCCTTGTCTTCCTTTTTGGTGCGCGTAAGCCGGGTTTCGATGTAGCGCACGGTGTCGTAGCCGAAAGCGCCGACCAGCCCGCCGCAAAAACGCGGCAAGCCCGGCGCTGGCGCGGCGCGGAAGCGGCGCATGAATTTTTCGATGAAAACCAGCGGATTGGTGTCGTCCTCGCGTTCGGCAATGCGCTGCCCGGTCAGCACGAGCACCTGATGTCCATAGACGGCGATACGGGTCGGGCTGGAAAGTCCGATGAAGGAATAACGCCCGAAACGCTCCCCGCCTTGCACGGATTCGAGCAGGTAGGTGTAGGCATTGTTCCCGTCGCCGGTGAACTTGAGATAGATGGAAAGCGGCGTATCGAGATCGGCGAAGGTTTCGAGCGTCACGGGGATACGGTTGTACCCCTGCGCGGCGAGCGCGTTGAATTCGGTTTCGGTCATGTGATCCTCACTGAAGATGCCGTGGCGGCATCGGGTTCGTTTTCGGGGGAAGCGCCGCAAGGCGCCAAAGCCGGGGTTTTTCTTATGGCCCGTCCCGGCGACGGACGGTCGTGGTCAGTCCTGGCGCGGCGAGCGCCACCACTTGCTCCAGTAAGAGGAACAAAAATCCGTCCGGAAAACGATTGAGGAAATCACAGTAGGGTTGGTCGAGTCTGTTGAGGCGATACCGCTGTTTGAGAAACTGCGCTTATGCCGCACCACGGTTTTTGCGGTGGCGGCGAGGTTTGATACTAACGCATCGCAAACGGTGCTGTCTATCGTCCGGTATCAGGAATCGAGTGTGCCCGAATGAATCGACTACGCGATGATCCTTATCAAATTCTAATTTAGAGTTAAATTTTATTTGACTACGGTAGCCGCACACATCGCGAAATTATTTTTCCTAAATTAGAAAACTAAACATTGAGCCGTTCGATCTGTTCACGGATTTTTGCCGAATCTTCAAGCCGCAGGATCCGGCGTACTGGCGCAGCAAGTTCGGCGGCATTACTGACCAGAATACGGCTTTTCACTTCAAGTATCTGTGAAGGGTGCATCGAAAAATTACGCAGACCCATGCCGAGAAAGAGGCGAGTGAACTGGAGATCGCCGGCCAGTTCGCCACACATGGAAACCGGAATATTTGCCTTTTCGGCGTTAACCAGCGTATGCGCAATCAGCATCAGCACTGCCGGATGCATCGGATCGTAGAGCGAGGCCACCTGCTCGTCGCTGCGGTCGATGGCGAGCGTGTATTGAATCAGGTCGTTGGTGCCGATCGAGAGAAAATTCAGGTGGCGCAGGAAAATGCCGATTGCCAGCGCGGCGGCGGGAATCTCGATCATCCCGCCGACTTCGAGGTTTTCATCGAACCCGGTTTTTTCCTGGCGCAGGCTCTCCTTCGCCCGCTCCAGCAAGACCAGCGTTGCCTCGATCTCGTGCGCATGCGCGAGCATCGGGATCAGCAGTTTCGTCTTGCCGTATTTCGAGGCGCGCAGGATCGCACGCAATTGCGTGAGAAACATCTGCGGCTCGGCCAGGCACAGGCGGATCGCGCGCACACCGAGCGCCGGATTGGTCTTGACGCGGTTGCCCAGATCGCTCAGCGTGCCTTCAGGATTCAGATCCTTGTCCGCGCCGAGGTCAAAGCTGCGGATCGTCACGGGCCGCCCTTCCATGCCCTTGATCACCTTGCGGTACGCCTCGAACTGTTCATCTTCGGAGGGCATGTCGCCGCGCCCGAGAAAAAGGAATTCGGTGCGAAACAGGCCGATGCCCTCGGCGCCGCCATCGAGCGAAGCAGGCACATCGGAAGGCAGTTCAATGTTCGCGTGCAGCGCGACCTCGATGCCGTCGAGCGTTGCCGTCCGGGCGCTCTTGATTCTCTTGAGCTTTGAACGCTCCAGTTCGATCTGGCTCTTTCTGAGCGTGTATTCTTCGAGAATACGCGGATCGGGATTGACGATGACGACGCCGCGCCGTCCATCGACGATCAGCAGTTCCTTGTCGCGGATCAGGGCGCGCGCGTTGTGCAAGGCCAGCGCTGCCGGCAGCGCCATGCTGCGGGCGAGGATCGCGGTATGCGAGGTCGCCCCTCCGACATCGGTAATGAAGGCGCAGAAACGCTGATCCTTGAATGCAATAAGATCCGTCGGCGCAAGATCGTGCGCGACGACGATCAGATTCTCGCCCTTTACCCCCTTGGGCAGACGCAGCGAGCGCCCTGCCGTTTTTCCGGAAAGTTCCTTGACGATGCGCTCGACGACCTGGCGCACGTCATGGCTGCGCTCACGCAGATACGGATCTTCAAACTGCTCGAACTGCCCGACCAGGAATTCCATTTGCTGCACCAGCGCCCATTCGGCGTTGCAGCGGCGATCCACGATGATCTGGCGCGGCACTTCGCACAATTCGGGGTCGGCAAGAATGGTCGAATAGAGGTCGACAAAAGCGCCGATTTCCGCCGAAGCCTGTTCGGCGCTTTCGCGCATCGTCACCAGTTCTTCACGCACCTGCATCAACGCGGTGTCGAAACGCGCCAGTTCCTTTTCGACCATGCGCGGCGCAATGACCAGGTGCGCAACTTCCAGCGTCGCGTGTGAAATCAGGTGCGCCTGACCGATCGCGATGCCGGGACAAACTCCAATACCGTGCAGTGTGAAGCTCATACTTTTGTCTTGAGAGGACATAAGCGCGGAGGCGGGATTATTCGCCCTCTCCGAATTTGTCGGAAATCAGTGCCAGCAGGGCATCCATCGCCTCCTGCTCGTCGTCGCCGTCGGTTTCCAGAATCACATCCGATCCCTTGCCTGCCGCCAGCATCATGACCCCCATGATGCTTTTTGCATTGATCCGGCGGGGACCTCTCTCCATCCAGACATTACATTCGTAACGCGTAGCGAGCTGGGTAAGCTTGGCCGAAGCTCGTGCATGAAGCCCGAGCTTATTTACGATTCGCGTTTCCTCGCGCAGCATCAGACATCCCTCGACATATTGACAACCCCATCGCACGCGCCGCTGATGGCCTTGGCGATCATTGTTTCCATTCCTTTTTCCCGGTAAGTCAGGGCGCGCAGAAGCATCGGCAGATTGAGGCCGGAAACCCCTTCGACATGCCCCGGCCGCAAGAGTCGAAGTGCCAGGTTCGCAGGCGAAGCTCCGCAAATATCGGTCATGACCAGCACGCCTTCTCCGGCGTCGACTTCTTCGAGCAGCCGCTGCGCCAGCGGCAGCAGATCGGAAGGATCGTCCTGCGCGGCAAGGCCGAGTTGTGCAAAAAACGGCGGACGCCTGCCCTGCACATGACAGGCGTTTTGAATCAGACTTTCGCCGAAAGTACCGTGGGTAATGAGAAAAATTCCAATCATCGGCGCATTTTAGAGTACTTTGCCTCTGCTTGGAGCGGAACATCTGCGCAAATCCGGAAAGGGGGTTCAGGGGAGGGAAAACTCCCTCACACACTCCGCCGGCTTGGACAGCGCCCCCTGAAAATCTACTGAAGATGTGTTTGAACGCTTGGAAGCCAAGCACAGAATTTTCTAAATTACTTAAATAATAGTACGCTACTGTAGTAGTGCACGACAAAAAATTCTTCAGTCAAATTTAGAAAATCAATAACCACCATGAAATTCCCTATTCCTCCCCCTTGCCTTCCCGGCGGCGGGCGGCGATTTCGTCGGTGATTTTCTGCTCCCGCTTGGCCTCGCGCACGGCTTCCTGCGAATGGAAGCGCTGCGAGAGGGTGTCGAATGCCTTCAACTTGACGTTCTGTTCCTGCCAGCGATCCTGGCCTGCGACGGTATCTTCCTTTGAGGTGGAAACGGTTTTTTTCTGTTGTTCGATGGCCTGATCGATCCGGTCGAGAAAATCCTGATAGTTGCGCCATTCCCGCGTCGATAGACCGTTCCTGGCTGCAGCGAGAAAACGCTGGGAATACTCGTCGCGATATTGTTGGAGCAAGAGCAGCTTTTCCTTCTCGCTCTTTTCGGCAGCAATCAGGCGGCCCAATTCGCGCGTAGCCTCATCGGCACGTTCCTGCATCAGATCGAGCACGATTTGCAGATTGAATTTCTGCGCCATGATGTTTTTTTCTGGAAAGTTCCGGAACTCCGGATCACGGAGCAGCGCCGAAGAGCCCGGTGAGAGCGCCGGTGCTGGAATCGAAGTCGGCGCGTTCGGAAAGATTTTGCTGGAGAAAAGTCTCGAACTGCGGATAGAGTTTGATGGCGCGGTCGAGCAACATGTCGGAACCGGAAACGTAGGCGCCGACATTGATCAAATCGCGCGAGCGCTGGTAGCGGGAATAAAGTTGCTTGAACTGACGGATCGCCTCCAGATGTTCCGGCGTAACGAGGCTGACCATTGCGCGCGAAATCGACTGCTCGATGTCGATGGCCGGGTAATGCCCGGCGTCGGCCAGCGCACGCGAGAGCACAATGTGTCCGTCGAGAATGGCGCGGGCCGAATCGGCAATCGGATCCTGCTGGTCGTCGCCTTCGGCAAGCACGGTGTAGAACGCGGTAATCGAGCCGCCGCCGACCGGGCCGTTGCCGGCACGTTCGACCAGTTGCGGCAAGCGCGCGAAGACCGATGGCGGATAGCCGCGCGTGACCGGCGGTTCGCCGACGGCAAGGGCGATTTCGCGCTGCGCCATCGCATAGCGGGTCAGCGAATCCATAATCAGCAAAACCTGCTTGCCGGTATCCCGGAAATATTCGGCAAGCGCCGTGGCGTAGGCGGCGCCCTGCAATCGCATCAGCGGGCTGACATCCGCCGGGGCGGCGACAACAACGGAACGGCGGCGCCCTTCTTCTCCGAGAATGTTCTCGATGAATTCCTTGACTTCGCGGCCACGTTCGCCGATCAGCCCGACAACAATGATTTCGGCCTTGGTGTAGCGGGCCATCATGCCCAGAAGTACCGATTTCCCGATCCCGGAGCCGGAGAACAACCCCATCCGCTGCCCCTGCCCGACGGTCAACAGAGCATTGATCGCGCGTATGCCAACATCGAGCCAGCGTTCGATAGGGGCACGCAACATCGGATTGATTGGCCGGCTCTGCAGCGGATGCAGGGTTTCGGTATGCAAGGGCCCCATTCCGTCGAGCGGGCGCCCTGCACCATCGAGCACGCGCCCGAGCAGGGATTCGCCAACGGGCAGCAACTTGGCGCGGTCGATGGCGCGGCGGCGATGTGGCCGCGCCTTGTGGATGCGCGGAGGGGGATTCGGCGTCTCCAGCGCACTGACGCGAGCGCCAGGGGAGAGCCCATAGACATCCTCGGCGGGCATCAGAAAAAGTTTCTCGCCGGAAAAACCGACGACTTCGGCCTCGACGGAATGGGATCCATTGGAAAGGCTGCATGTGCCGCCGAGCGGCAGCTTGAGTCCGGCAGCCTCCATGACAAGACCATTGATTCTGGTCAGGTTGCCGCTGGCAAGCAGGGGCGAAGCTTCGGCGGCAAGTTGACGGCAGTTTTCGAGAAAACCGCACCAAAGACCGGTGTGTTCGGGAGCATTGGATTCAGCCCCGCTCCTGACGGCGGGAGATTCGCCTGCGGTGGCCGGGGCGTCCGCCTCTTCCGGCGGCACTGCCGTTGCCGTTTCCACATCAAGGGATGTCATGTTTTATTCCTGTCCGGCCCCGCAGGTTCCGGTTCACTCTTCCAGCCACTCGCCGGAAGTGCCGATCGAATCGAGAATCCGCCGCCAGCGGGTCGGCAAGCTCGCATCGACCATCGAAGGGCCGATTTCGACACGGCAGCCGCCCCGGGCAATACCCTCATCCTCAACGAGGCGCCAACTGCTGTGCGTGATCTGGTCTCCAAGCAGCGCACGCAGCAGGGTAACATCGTCCGGATGCGCAAGCACCGTCGGGGGGCCCTGATGCTGCGGAAGCGAGTTGATCGCTTCGCGCACGACGGAAAGCAATATCTCCGGGCGCACCTTGAGCGTGTGCCGGACGAGTTGCTCCGCCACTTCGAGCGCCAGCGCAAGCAAGGCATCGGCAACGTTCTGATCCATCTCGTCCAGCGAGCTTTTCAAGGCATCGAGCAGCGCCAGGGACTGTTCGGCGTTTTGCCGTGCTTCCGCAAGTCCGGCCTCGTGACCCTCGGCATAACCTGCCGTCCGCCCTTCCTCATGCCCGGCGGCAAGCCCGGCCTGATGCCCATCCTGCCGCGCCTGCTCCTTCAGCGCTTCGATTTCCTCTTCGGAAACGAGGGGAGGAGGAGGAGGAATTTCCACCACCGGCACGGGTTCTGGAACAGGATCCGGAGCAGAAGCCACGGGTACGGGAATCGCCGGTTCTTCCACATCGAAGGATGCCAGTTCCCAGCGTTCGTAAGCGCTAAGCTTTTCCTTGGGAATTACGTTCGGAGGCGATTTGGGCACAGGCAATCTTCCAGTTCAGAATTTCCGCTTCACGGGAAGCTCAGACCATTTCCTCGCCGCCCTTGCCGCCGATGACGATCTGGCCTTCCTCGGCCAGGCGGCGCACGATCTTGAGGATTTCCTTCTGTTCCGCCTCGACCTCGGAGAGACGGACCGGCCCCTTGGCTTCGAGGTCTTCGCGCAGCATTTCGGCAGCACGTTGCGACATGTTCTTGAAGATTTTTTCGCGCAAGGTTTCGGATGCGCCTTTCATTGCGATGATCAGCGAATCGGACTGGATTTCGCGCATCAGGAGCTGCACCGCGCGATCATCCAGATCGAGCAGATTCTCGAACACGAACATCTCGTCGATGATCTTCTGCGCCAGTTCCGGGTCGTATTCACGGATCGCATCGACCACCGAGGTTTCGTTTGCAGTCCCCATGAAGTTGAGAATTTCAGCCACGGTGCGGACGCCGCCCATCGCCGATTTCTTGATATTGGCCGAACTCGAAAGCAGCCCCAGCATCACGTCGTTGAGTTCCTTCAGGGCGATCGGCTGTACCCCTTCGAGCGTCGCGATCCGCAGCACGACATCATTGCGCAGGCGTTCACTGAAGTAATTGAGAATCTCGCTGGCATGATCGTGTTCCAGATGCACAAGCAGCGTGGCAATAATCTGCGGGTGTTCGTTGCGGATCAGATCCGACACGGTGGAGGCGTCCATCCATTTCAGACCCTCGATGCCGTTGGTATCGCCGCCGTGCAGGATGCGTGAAATCAGGTTGCTCGCCTTGTCATCGCCCAGCGCCTTGGTAAGAATCGAGCGGATGTAGGAATCGGTATCGGTGTGCAGTGCCGCAGCAGTTTCGGCGGTGTTCAGAAACTCGTCGAGCACCGATTCGATCCTGACATGCGGCACCGCGCGCAGCGAGGCCATCGCGTACCCGATGCGCTGCACCTCGCGCGGGCCAAGATGTTGCAGGGCCTGCGCGGCGTATTCCTCGCCCAGCGCAATCAACAGGATCGCGCTCTTTTCGATTGCTTCATCGCTGCTAGCCATTGACGTCTATCCACTGATTGATGATGCCGGCGACGATCTTCGAATCCTTCTGCGCAATTTCCTTTGCCCGCGCCAGTTTCTGATCGAAGGGCGAGATGACATGCTCTTCGGCCTTTTCCCCCGCTTCTGCTTCGCCCTCGCCCGCCTCCGAAGCGCCTTCCGCTGCGGGCTCCTCTTCCTTCGGCGGCGGGGGCGGCGGTGGGAACATGGTGCGCAGGATCGGGCGGATCACTCCCAGGATCAGGTAGGCGATAACGGCGGCAATCAGCAGATATTTCATGGCTTCACGAGCAAGCTCGACATTCTCTGGATCCTTCCACAACGGTATCGGAACTTCGACCTTTTCTTCAACCGTAAACGAAGTATTGACGACCGACAGCGTATCGCCGCGCTCGTTTGAAAATCCCATCGCCTCCTTCACCAGATCGTTGATCTGTTTGATTTCGGCCTCGGAGAGCGGTTTCGCGGCGACCTTGCCATCGCGCCCGGTTTCCTTCCGGTTATTGACCACGACCGCCGCCGACAATCGACGGATGCTGCCGATGAATTGCCGCGAGTGACGAATCGTCCGGTCGACCTCGTAATTGGTCGTCGAATCCTTGCGCGTCGAAATCGGCGAACCTGCATTGGAGAGCGGCGCAAGGACGCCAGCGGCCTCGATTTTTCCGATCGGCGGCTGCCCCGCAGCCGGTTGCTGCTGCGCGGGAGTCGCGCCGGGGACCGGCGGTTGCGTGAGCGGCACTGTTGGCGGAACCGGAGGCTGATTCGTGAGCGCGCCGGGAATGCCCATCGCTGGCGGATTGACACTGGCCGTCTCGCTCGTCTGCTGGCTGCGAATACTGATGTCTGGCGGCGTCGTGTTCGGCCTGTGCTGCTCTGCGGTCTGTTCGGTTTGCGAAAAGTCGACATCGGCCGCCACCTGCACGCGGGCATTATTGCTGCCGACGACCGGGGCCAGGATATCCTCGATCCGCTTGATGACGCTGCTCTCGATTTCCTGGACGTACTTGATCTGGGTCGGGTCGAGCCCGGCCTCGGTAAGCCGGCTCTTCAACTGCGAAATGATCGCGCCGGTCTGGTCGAGAACACTGACATTGGAAACCGGCAGTTCAGGCACGCTGGAAGCGACGAGATTCTGGATCCCGGCAATCTGGATCGGCTCCAGCACGCGCCCCGGATAGAGGCTGAGCAGCACCGACGCGGAAGGCTTCTGCTGGTCGCGCACGAAAACCGAGGGCTTCGGGATCGCCAGATGTACCCGTGCCGTCTGTACCGTGGAAATCGACTGGATCGTGCGCGCCAGCTCCCCCTCAAGGGCGCGCTGGAAATTGACCTGCTCGGCAAACTGGCTGATGCCGAACTTCTGGTTTTCCATCACCTCGAAGCCAACACCGCCGGTTTTGGGCAAGCCTTGCGAGGCCAGCCGCAAGCGGGTTTCGTGAACCCTCTCGCCGGGAATCAGGATCACGGTACCGCTTTCGGAAAAACGGTAGGGGATATTCATCTGGTCGAGCGCGGTAATGATCGCGCCGCCGTCGCGTTCGCCGATATTGGAGAACAGAACCCGGTATTCGGGCTGGCGCGACCACAGAATGCCGCCGACGATCAAGGCCGCGACCGCAGCGAGCGCAACGATGAATACGATCTTTTGCGTATTGGTCAGCCGCGCGAGCGCCTCGCGCAGACGACCGACCAAATCGCCCGGCGCTGGCGCGGCAAGTGGTATTGTGGTCTCCGGAGTGGCCGCCATGCTTTGAATGTCAGTGAATCAATAAAAAGGCCGAAAGACTGGAGCCCTTGTGGTTCCCGGGAATCGCCATAACCCTGTGTTTTCCGTGCCGCGCGCCACAAAGGATGAAAAAACTGCGGATTATTCTACTATGATCGTTCCTTTCAGGCCCCAATTTTCCGAACATTCCCGAATTCCGGCGTGAATTCCGCACATCGTCATGAACAACCCGGCCCAACCCCCGATTCCCGGCATTCCCGGCGATGTGAATATCGAGACCGGAGCAGGCGAGGCGGCAGGCGCAAAGGCCGAAGAACTGCAACGCGCCTTCCAGGTTTTCAACCAGGTTTCGCTGGAACTGACCCAGGCCTACGCCACGCTGCAGGGGCGCGTCGAATCCCTGACCGCCGAATTGGCGGTGGCCAACGGCAAACTGCTGCGCCAGTATCAGGAAAAGGAAGCGCTCTCCGAGCGTCTGGGTCTTTTGCTCAACGCAATGCCCGCTGGCGTCATCGTGCTCGATGCCGATGACCGTGTACGCGAAGCCAACCCCGCCGCCTACCAGATGCTCGGCGACGGCATTGCCGACGCCTTCTGGCCCGGTGTGGCGCGGGCGCAATTGATTCCCGTACCGCAGCAGCCGAACGAATTCCAGCTCGGCGAGCGGCGCGTCGCCATTGCCGAAAGCGCCCTCGATTCGGCGGGCGGGCGCATTCTGCTGATCCACGACACCACTGCCGCGAACGAAATGAAAGTGAAGTTGGAGCGCAACCAGCGTCTGGTCGCCATGGGTGAAATGGCCGCGTCGCTGGCGCACCAGTTGCGCACCCCGCTGGCGGCGGCGCTTCTCTACAGCGGCAATCTCTCCCAGCCCTGCCTGCGCGACGAAGCGCGTACACGCTTCGCGGGCAAGGTCAACGAGCAGTTGCACCGCCTCGAACGCCTTATCCAGGACGTCCTGCTCTTTGCCCGAGGGCAAAAAATCGGGCGCGACGCGATTCCGGTAACGACGCTGATCATGGAAGCCGCACAGACCGTCGAGCCCCTGTGCGCGCAGCGCGGCGTCCGATTCCATTCCGGCTGCGAAATCCCGGAGACGACCGCCCGCGAATGGCGGCAAGGCGCGGGAATCGACAACGCCATCATCATGGGAAACAAAAAGGCGCTGGTAGGCGCGCTGCTCAATTTGCTGGAAAATGCGCTGCACGTCTGCGAAACCGGCGGCGCCGTATCGCTGACGGCCATCCTCGCTGGCGACCGCGCGCGGATCGCGGTGCGCGATACCGGGCCGGGAATCCCGCCCGAGCGGCAGGAACGCATTTTCGATCCCTTTTTCACCACCAAGGGACAAGGCACCGGCCTTGGGCTTGCCATCGCACTCGGCGTCGCCCGCGCCCATGGCGGCGACATCTCTGCCCGCTCGCTCGCTGGCGTGGAAGCCGCTCCCGGCGAATTGGGCGGTTCCGAATTCGTCATGGAATTGCCGGTCGGCACGGTGGACCAATTGCGCCCGGAGAGCCAGGAACTCCAGGGCGAAGCCTGAAAACGAAAGATCAACAGAGAACCGAGAGGAAAACCATGAGCCAAGGCTTACCCATCCTGATCGTCGAGGACGACCCGCATCTGCGCGAAGCGGTGTGCGACACGCTCGAACTCTCAGGCTTCTCCGTCTTTTCCGCCGACGGCGGCGAAGCGGCCTTGCGGATTCTCGAACAGAACGCCGTCTCGATCGTCATCAGCGATGTGCGCATGATGCCGATGGACGGCATTACCCTGCTCAAGGAAATCCACGCCCGCTGGCCGCATCTGCCCGTCGTGCTGATGACCGCGTTTGCCGATGTCGACCGCGCCGTCGAAGCGATGCGCGCCGGCGCCTGCGACTTCCTGCTCAAACCCTTCGAGCCGCAGGCCCTGCTCGGACACATCGCCCGCTACCGCTTGCCGGACGCCGAGGATGGCTCGGATGTCATCGCCCGCGACCCCGCGAGCCGCAGCCTCTTCGCGCTCGCCACGCGCGTCGCGGCAAGCGATGCGACAGTATTGCTCACCGGCGAATCGGGCGTTGGCAAGGAAGTCGTCGCGCGATACATCCATCGCCACTCGGCGCGCGCTGGCGGCCCTTTCGTTGCCATCAACTGCGCGGCGATTCCCGAATCGCTGCTCGAAGCCACGCTTTTCGGCTACGAAAAGGGCGCTTTCACCGGCGCGCAGCAAGCCCAGGCGGGCAAATTCGAGCAGGCGCAGAACGGCACCCTGCTGCTCGATGAAGTCACCGAAATGCCGCTTGCGTTGCAGGCGAAACTCCTGCGCGTCCTGCAGGAACGCGAAGTCGAGCGCGTGGGCGGCAAAAAGCCGGTGGCGCTCGACATCCGCATCATCGCCACCTCCAACCGCGACATGGCCGAAGCCGTCCAAAAGGGCGCTTTCCGCGAAGACCTCTTTTACCGGCTCAATGTCTTTCCGCTGCCGATTCCCTCGCTGCGCGAACGCCCCCTGGACATCATTCCGCTGGTGCGCCACTTCCTCGCCGAACACGGCGGACGCGCCGGACGCTGGCTCTCGCTCTCTCCATCGGCGGAAGCCGCGCTCATCGCCTATTCGTGGCCGGGCAATGTGCGCGAACTGGAAAACGTAATCCAGCGGGCAGCGATTTTCACCTCTGCCGAAAGCATCGAGGCCGAACATCTGTACCTCCAGGGGCGGAAAATTCCGGCGGCAGCGCCTGTAGCCCCTCTCCCCGTCCCTTCCGCCGCACCTGCCGCCGCCGTGCCCGCCGCGCCTCCTCCAGCGAAAGAAGAAAGCAGAAGCGAAAACATCCGCGACCTCGAACGCGAACACATTCTGGAAACCCTGGCGGCAGTGGGCGGCGTGCGCAAACTCGCCGTCGAACGACTCGGGATTTCGGAACGGACGCTGCGCTACAAACTGAAGCAATACCGCGAAGAAGGCTGGCTTTAGGAATTTGTGACACAAAAAAACAACACTTCCCCGCGCCGGAAAGGGAAAGTCTGGCCCGATAATTGCTTGATATTTGCCAGATCGCAACAATTGCCTAAACTTCATCTATACCAATGCACTTGTCTGGCCTCGTGCCGGAGACGAACATGAATACGAACGGAATCGACCAAGTACTTGCGATGCTGCGCACAACCGCAGCAGAAGCCGCTGGAAAGCCCGCCGAAGCAGGAGCGGCGGAAGGCGCCGATTTCGCCTCGGTGCTGAAAAACTCGATCGAGCAGGTCAACCAGACGCAGCAGACGGCGGAAGGCATGGCGGAAAAATTTGCCGCTGGCGACGGCAATCAAAACCTGCACGAAGTGATGCTTGCCCTGCAGAAAGCCAGTGTTTCATTTCAGGAAATGGTGCAGGTTCGTAATAAACTCGTCACTGCATATCATGATGTCATGAACATGCAGATTTGAGCGCCCCTCCGGAAAACGACAATTTTTGCCGCCTCCCCGCTTCCGCCTCCGGATCGATAAGCGCCTTGCCAAAAGCAAGGCGTTTTTCATTTCGGTGGGCGCCGCATTCGATTTTCCAGAAAACCGGGTTTTTTAAGCCGTCAGTGTCGTTTTTGTGCTCCTAACTCAAAGAAAAGATCAACTTCGAGTTTCTTTTCTAACTCAGAAATGAAATAATTACGCAAACTTTCCCTTATAAGAGGTGTTGCAATGGCAAGAAAACCGAGTGGGGCTGAAGTTCTCGAAAAAGCGAAAAAGCTCCTGACCCAGGCCCGGACGGTCGAAGAACTGCGGCAAGCGCAGGCGGTTGTTCTGCCGTTGATTTATCGTTTGACGATGAAAGAAACGGCGCAAGCGATTGGAGTTTCGGTTGGCTGGGCCTGTCAGTTGCGCACCCGTTTCATCATCGAAGGCGGCGTCAGCACCGTCGGAGCTCCCGCCCCGGCGCGTCGCCGGCGCGAAAACATGACACTGGAAGACGAACGCGCCTTTCTCGCGCCTTTTTTTGACCGGGCACGGGAAACCGGCGTCCTGGTCGTCAGGGATGTCAAACTGGCGCTCGACGCGCGCCTGAAACGCTCGGTGGCGCTTGCCTCCGTCTATAACCTGCTGCACCGCCACGGCTGGCGCTCCAGCATGAACGAGCTGCGTTGAATCCTGCATTGCAACGGCGGCACGACAGGCAAAACCCGAACGCCCGAGCATTCTCCCCAACCCCCATTGCCGGGGGTTTTTCATTTGGGCCCGCTTCTTTCGGATAATTTTCTAAATTTGTTTAAATAATATTTCGCTACAGTAGAGAATTACAGCCAGGAATTACTTAAACAGATTTAGAAAATTTTGAGTCACCCCAACCGGAAGGTTGGGGATTCCTCGACACAACGCGGGGCGCCTTCGGCGCCTGTTACGCTATGTCTCGCTGACCCCGCCATGAATGGCTTAGGATTGCGCTCGACAGGTGTTCAAGGGAAAAAAACCCGAAAAGCTCATCTCCGGCTTTCCGGGTTTGTTCGGAACGAATCCGATTGTCATTGGCCCGCCCGGAATCGAAGTATTCACGGAAAGCCGCATGGTTAAGCGGTTTATTTTTCCTCTACTTCGGAAATACCCCCAAAAATGCCCCCATTTGATCCTTGTTACCCCTGTTTTGCCTAATTTTTAAGCTAACCCTAGCGGTAGGCAAAAAAATAGAGCTAAATCGAGCCTCGCGCCGCAAGGGCAGGAATGCCCCCCTTGGAAGAACCCTTACCCGGGGGGCCATGCTTAAGGACTTGGCGGGCCATTGCAAGGTTTATAAAGGCTCAAGATCGCCATCAAAATCCCGTGCATTGTGGGCCGCTTGCGCTGCTTCAATTTCGGCAAGCCTTGCCCGGATTTCGCTACTATTGATCCGGCCAGCAGAAGTATGAAGTCTTAAGCGGCATATTTGACGTGCGGGTCTTGGAAGAAGCTCTTGACCCGTTCGGGAGATTGTTCGAGTTTTACCATGTGCTCGGTGGCGGC
>WQZF01000010.1 GCA_009780885.1 Betaproteobacteria bacterium
ACCACTTGCTTGCGCCGTTCGTGCAGTTGCTCCAGTGTCGAATATCTTGCGTCGTCTTTTTCCATCTCCACCACATGGGGATCAATCCAAATATTTCAAGTATTATCGTGCCGAGTCAATAAGGAAAAACGGAAAAAAACCGCCGGAAGAGGAGGGCGGGGAAGAAGCGGAATTTTTATGGGAGAAATATGCGGTTATACTAATGCGGTGGGGGGGTAACTTATTGAATTCAAATGATTTTATTGATGACATTGTAGTAACTCCTGAAAGTAATTCCGTCAAGGCGGCAAAAGGGCGACAGACAAAAAGAATGCGCCGTTTTTCCCGAAGCGTCAAACGGGTTTAACAATTCCGGGTTTCAAGCCCCGCTGTGTGGGTTGGGGGGCTTTGATGTGCGGCGCTTTCCCGCTCGCGCCAGCAGCAGGGCCATTCCTGCCAGGAAAAGGAAGGCGCCATTTTTCCAGATCAGGTAGGGCGTCGATCCGGCGCGGCCCTGGACGGCGGCGATGAGGACTCCGCACGTGAAGGGGGGCAATACTGCGGCAACGCTGCCGTCGGGATGGATGACTGCCGTCATGCCGGTGTTGGTGGCGCGCAGGATCGGGCGACCGGTTTCGAGCGCGCGGATGCGGGCGATTTGCAGGTGCTGCGGCTGCGCGAGCGAGTCGCCGAACCAGGCGGTGTTCGAGAGGTTCGCGAGCAGGGTGGAGTCCGCTGCGGAACGGGCGATTTCTTCGCCGAAAACGTCTTCGTAGCAAATGTCGACAGCGACGCGCTGCCCGGCGAGCAAAAGCGGCGCAACGCCTTCTTCGCCGGGGATGAGTTGCGACATCGGAATGTTCATCATGCTCATGAACCATGAGAATCCCGGCGGCGTGAATTCCCCGAAGGGGACGAGATGCGCCTTGGCGTATTGCTGTTGGGGCGAGGCGCCGAGGCTGATCGCGCCGTTTTTCGGACGCTCGCGTTCGCCGAGAATGGCGCCGAAGAGGAGATCGCCGTTTTGCCGCAGCGCCAGCGTTTTCAGGGCCTCGAAATAATCCTGCGGGAATTCGTCGACAAAACCGGGCAGCGCGGTTTCAGGGAAGAGGGTGAGTTGGGCGGGGTGCTCCCGCATCAATTGGTAGTAGGCGCGCAAGGAATCGACGATGTGCGGCGCATCCCATTTGAGGCTTTGTTCGATGTTGCCCTGCACGAGGGCGACCGAAACGGGTTCGCCGTGCGGATGCGTCCATTCGATCCGGGAAAGTCCCGCGCCGCCGAGAAGGATCAGGAAGGCCAGGATCAGCGGCGGTGAAAGGAGCGGGCCGCGTTCCCGGAAGGGCGCGGCGATCAGGGCGGCGAGGAATGCGGTGAGCAGCGAGAGGCCATGGACGCCAAGGATCGGCGCGTATCCGGAAAGCGGGCTGGGCGGGGTTTGGGCGTAACCGGCGGCGAGCCAAGGGAAGCCGGTGGCGACCCAGCCGCGCAGGAATTCGCACAGCGCCCACAGGGCGGCGAAGAGGAGGGCGCGGGAAAGCAGCGGGAGCACGGCGTCGCGCCGCGCGCGCCAGAGCCGGTAAAGGAAGCCCGCCAGCGCCGGAAACGTTGCCATGACGGCGCAGAAGCAGACCGTTGCCAGCGCCGCCACCGGCATCGCCAGCCCGCCGAAGACGGAGATGCTGACGTAGATCCAGGAGACGCCGGCGCCGAACCAGCCCAGCCCGAACAGGAATCCCAACCACGCGCCTTCCCTGGCGCTATCGGCCTTTTCCAGCAGCAGGAAAAATCCCGCCAGCGTGAGCCAGACGAGAAAGAAAATGCCGAGCGGCGCAAACGCGGCGACGCTGGCCGCGCCGAGGACAAGGGCAAGGAATCCGCAACGGCGCGGGGAATGGAAGGGGGAGAATGTGGCGGGGGCGGGAGAGGACAATGTGCTTTGCCGTCAGATGAGCCGTAGGATGGGGTGAGCGTTAGCGAAACCCATCGGAGTTTCGGATTGAGGAATTCGGATTGAGGAATGATGGGTTTCGCTTCGCTCTACCCATCCTACGCGAACGTCATTGCCAGGTCCTCTGCCCTATTCATCCACCACTCCATTGAGCGCGCGGTCGACGAGCAGGGTGTAGAGGCGGCGGCTGTCGGCGCGCAGTACGTGGAAGCAGAATTCGTCGATGCTGACGCTTTCGTGCCGTTTCGGGACGCGGCCAAGGTGGTTGAGGATCATGCCGCCGACGGTGTCGGCCTCGTCGTCGGGGAAGGCGCTGCCGAACGCGGCGTTGAAGTCGGCGATTTCGGTCTGCGCCTTGACGCGGTAGCGCCCGGCCTGGTCGATCTGGATGTTGTCGGAGGCTTCGTCGAAATCGTATTCGTCCTCGATGTCGCCGACGATTTGTTCGAGCACGTCCTCGATCGTCACCAGCCCGGAGACGCCGCCGTATTCGTCGACGACGATCGCCATGTGATTGCGCGAGACGCGGAATTCGCGCAGCAACACGTTGAGGCGCTTCGATTCGGGGATGAAGACCGCCGGACGCAGCCAGTCGCGCAGGTGGAATTCGGGTTCGGTCTGGAGGCGCAGCAGATCCTTTGCCAGCATGATGCCGATGACGTTGTCGCGGTTGCCGTCGTGCACGGGAAAACGCGAGTGCGCGGCTTCGATGACGATGGAGACGAGTTCGGGAAGCGGGGTGTCGACGTCGATCATGTCCAGTTGGGCGCGCGGCACCATGACATCGCGCACGCAGGTGTCGGAAGCCGAGAGCGCGCCTTCGGTGATCGACAGCGCGTCGGCGTCGAGCAGGTGGCGCTCGAAGGCGGAATGCAGCAGGGCGAGCAACTGCTCGCGGTCCCCCGGCTCGCGCAGGAGCAGGGTGGAGAGGCGTTCGAGAAATCCGGGCTTGTGATTCGAGTTGTCCATAATTTCAGGATTCATTCTTGATAGGGATCGGGATAGCCGAGCGCGGCGAGAATTTGCCGTTCCATCGTTTCCATTTTCCTGGCCGCCCCCTTGCCTCTTTCGTGGTCGTAACCCTGAAGGTGCAGCATACCATGCACGATCAGGTGGGCGTAATGCGCCAGGAGAGGCTTGTTCCCCGCCCTGGCTTCGGCGGCGACGACGGGCGCGCAGACGGCGAGATCGCCGACGATGAGGGAGGATGGAGTTGGAGATACGCCGGGGGCTTCGTCTTCGTAGGCGAAGGAGAGGACATTGGTCGCGTAATCCTTGCCCCGGTAGGCGTGGTTCAGGCTTCGGCCTTCCTCGGCGTCGACAAGGCGGACGGTGATTTTTCCGCCGCGCTTCTGGCCTTCGGAAGCATGATCGAGCGCGGTCCGCACCCAGAGGCGGATTTGCGCGCGCGAAGGCAGCACCGGCGCTCTGGCGGCGTATTGCACCGAAAGATCGAGGCGGCGCGAGGGTGAAGGCTGCAAGGGGGAGGGAAGAGGCGGGGAACGCCTTCGGGGTGGTTCGTTCATGATTCGGAAGCCTTGGCGTCCGCCTCGTAGGCGGCGACGATGCGCGCGACGAGCGGATGACGCACCACGTCCTTGCCGGTGAATTCGGTGCAGGCGATGCCGCGCACTTCCTTCAGGATGCGGAAGGCTTCGACCAGCCCGCTTTTCTGTCCGCGCGGCAGGTCGACCTGGGTGATGTCGCCGGTGATGACGGCCCTGGAACCGATGCCGATCCGGGTCAGGAACATCTTCATCTGCTCCGGCGTCGTGTTCTGCGCCTCGTCGAGAATGATGAAGGCGTGGTTGAGCGTGCGCCCGCGCATGTAGGCGAGCGGCGCGATTTCGATGGATTGCCGCTCCAGCAGCTTCATCACGCGCTCGAAACCCATCAGATCGTAAAGCGCGTCGTAGAGCGGGCGCAGGTAGGGATCGACTTTCTGCGAGAGGTCGCCGGGCAGGAAGCCAAGCCGTTCGCCCGCTTCCACCGCCGGACGGGTGAGCACGATGCGCTCGACCAGTTCGCGCTCGAAGGCATCGACCGCCGAGGCGACGGCGAGATAGGTTTTGCCGGTGCCGGCGGGGCCGATCCCGAAGGTGACGTCGTGTTCCTGGATATGTTTCAGGTAGACGATCTGGTTCGCAGTGCGCCCGTGCAATTCCGCCTTGCGCGTGACCAGCGCCGGCATCGCGCCGGGATTGGCAAGCGGCGAAAGCGCGCGCACCGGGCGGTTCAGGATTTCGATCAGGCCCAGTTGCACATCCTCGATCGACAGGCTTTCATCCGCGCGTCCATAGAAGTGCTGCAAGGCCTCGGCGCCAAGCGGCGCGCGTTCGGGCGAGCCGGAAACGGTGAAGCGTTCGCCGCGACGGGCGATGTTCACGTCGAGCGCGGTTTCGATCTGGCGCAGGTTCTCGTCGAGCGGCCCGCACAGGCACGCGAGCCGCGCGTTATCTACCGGCGAGAGCAGCAGCTCGACCGGCTTGCTGGTGCGCGCGGGGCGCTCGCTGGGCGGCCTGGATTTCATGCGGTCTGAATTTGCCAGGGATTGATGACTCGCGCAGGAGCCTTGTCGCGCACGCTCTCGAAGATGGCGAATTCTTCATCGCTCAGGCTGGCCTCACGACCGATCTCGGCCAGCAGAGAACCCAGTTTTATCCGCCCTTGCGGCTTCACCACGGATTCCAGAATTTCGCGGATTTCGGCCTCTGTGCTGTGGCCGTGTTTGGCGGCCCGCACGCGGATGGCGCGGTGCACCTCGTCGGGCACATTAGGAACGGTAACAGATGCCATATTTCAAACCCTCATGATGTTTCGATTGCATTTTGTCAGATTGCAAACATTTACATTTTGAACAGGCAAATAAAGATTGCTTTTCAAGGCATGTAGGATGGGTAGAGCGCAGCGAAACCCATCATTTCTCAACCTGAAACTCCGATGGGTTTCGCTGCGCTCTACCCATCCTACGCGAATTGGGGGCGGCCCGGTTTTTCAATCCTTGATTACTGGGTGAATGGCCTGACTTTCATGCGGCACGACCTCCCCTCGCAATGAATGCGGCAAAGCCTCCGTGATGCGCACGTCGATGAAATTTCCGGCCAGCGCCGCGCGTCGCGCCGGGGGAATCATGGCGCAGGAGAAGTTGAGGACGCGGTTGTTGCCGGTGCGCGCGGCGAGTTCTTCCGCGTTTTTTTTCGAGGCGCCTTCGATCAGCACGCGCTGGACGCTGCCGATCATCGAACGGCTGATCGCCTGGACTTCCTCGTCGATCCGCTTTTGCAGCCTTGATAGCCGCGCCGATTTGATTTCCGGCGGCGTCGTGTCCGGCAGTTCCGCCGCCGGGGTGCCGGGGCGAGGGCTGTAGAGAAAGGAAAAGGAAGCGTCGAAACGCACTTCTTCGATCAGGCGCATCGTCTGCTCGAAATCGGCTTCCGTCTCGCCGGGAAAGCCGACGATGAAATCGGAAGAGAGCGAGATATCCGGACGCGCCGCGCGGAGCTTGCGCACGATCGACTTGTATTCGAGCGCCGTGTAGCCGCGCTTCATCGCCGCCAGCACGCGGTCGGAGCCGGATTGCACCGGCAGGTGCAGATGCGAGACGAGGCTCGGCGTCTTCGCGTAGACGTCGATCAGCCGTTGCGTCATCTCGCGCGGATGCGAGGTCGTGTAGCGGATGCGCTCGATCCCCGGCATTTCCGCGAGGTATTCGATCAGCATCGCCAGGTCGGCAGTCTCGCCGCCGCTTCCCATGAGGCCGCGATAGGCGTTGACGTTCTGCCCAAGCAGGGTGATTTCCTTCACGCCCTGGTCGGCCAGGCCGGCGACTTCGGTCAGCACATCGTCGAAGGGGCGCGAGACTTCCTCGCCGCGCGTATAGGGAACGATGCAGAAGGAACAGAATTTCGAGCAGCCTTCCATGACCGAAACGAAGGCCGAAGCGCCTTCCTTGCGCGGCGGCGGCAGCGCGTCGAACTTTTCGATTTCCGGAAAGGAGACATCGACCGCCGCCTGTCCGCGCGCGCGGCGCTCGGCGATCAGCTGCGGCAAGCGGTGCAGGGTCTGCGGCCCGAAAACGATATCGACATAGGGCGCGCGCCGTACGATCGCCTCGCCTTCCTGGCTGGCGACACAGCCGCCGACGCCGATGATGAGGTCGGGATTGGCCTTTTTCAGGTGCCGGACCCGGCCCAGATCGTGAAACACTTTCTCCTGCGCCTTTTCGCGCACCGAGCAGGTGTTGAAGAGAATGATGTCCGCCTCCTCGGGCGACGCGGCGGCAGCAATGCCCCCGGAGCCTTCGGCGGCGGCGAGCACGTCGAACATCTTGCTTGAATCGTACTCGTTCATCTGGCACCCGAAAGTGCGGATGAAAAGTTTCTTGGGCATCGGAAAAATACGGAAGGAAAAATTATGCCGGCGATTGGAGGACGCCGAATCTTGCTGTCGGAGTGGCGGCGAAGAATTAACGGAAGATCGTTGTCGACTGTGCCGTCGTCGGTGTTGTCGTTGGTGTCGCCGTCGGTGTCGTCGTATCCCCGGAGGCGGGGGTTGGCACCACGGTTTCTTCGGGCGGAAGGGGAACGGGAGTCGCAAGCGCGGCCTCGATTTCCAGCGGGGTCAGCACCCAAAGACGGGAAACATTGCCGAAATTGTCGAACTGGTAACGCACGATGGTCGGCTGCTGGATCGATACCGGCGTGATGATGAGATTCGTGGCGCCGCGCGCTTGCAGGATCGACGAGGCGGGATATTCGTGGCCATCAATGACGATCCGCCCCGGCGTCCGGATCGGGAGCATTTCTCCGAATTTTGTCTGGTCACTGAAGCTGCGCACGGAACGCTGCACGTAGGGCGTCTGCTGCGGGGCGGTGACAGGAGCATCCATCACCGAGCCGACGATGGCGCTGATAATGGAGGAAAGGATCATGGGGGTGGGCATAATGACTGATTATAAACGAATATTCCATGGAATTCCATGGGAATTGCAGGGGCATTGCACGAATGCCGTTGTGGTAGGCGACAGACTCGCGCGTCATCCTCCTGAAATTTATTTCCAGGAAAACCGGGTTTCGGCCTTGCAGGAAACCGGCAGGGACGTGGATACGGAATATATTTTTCCCGGAACGCTTGTCGCATGCCGAAAAACTACATACCATTCGAGGGCCTGAATTCCTGCTTCGCTCCTATTTATGAAATTTTCTCGTTTGGCATTGCTTGCACTCTCCCTGTCCTGGGCTTTTGGGGTTGGCGCACAACCTTCGGAGGGAACTTCCGCAGGGCCTTCCTTCGCGCGGACTCCTCCTCCCCAGGCCGCAGAGACCGGGTTCCGTCCTGTTGCTTCTCCTGCAGCTTCGTCCGCCGAGAATTCGCCGGGAAGCATCGTTTTCTACATTCTGCTTGGAGAGATTGCCCTTCAGCGCGGAAAACCCGATCTGGCGCTGGCGGCATACTACGATCTCGCGGCGCTCTCGAATGATCCCCGCGCGCTGGAACGCGCGATTGAAATCGCAGGCTATGCGCGCCGTCTCGACGTTGCGCTCGAACTTGCGCAGCGCTGGGTGACGCTTGATCCGGATTCTCAGGAGGCGCGGCAAATGCTTGCCAGCGTGCTGATCATGGAGAATCGCCTCGATGAGTTGGAGCCGCATCTGGCGAAGCTTCTGGCGCAGGATGAGAAGAATCTTGGATCCAATTTCCTGCGCTTGCATCGCATGTTCGCGCGCAGCTCCGACAAGGCAGCGGTGTTTTCCGTTGTGGAAAAACTGGCTGCGCCATACCCGGGGATTGCCGAAGCGCATTACGCGCTGTCGATCGCGGCTTCGGACGCGAAACAGCCGGAGAAGGCGTGGCAGGAGATCCGGCGCGCGCTCGAATTGCGCCCCGACTGGAGCGTTGCCGCGCTTACCGAAGCGCAGATGCTGACGGTGGAAGGGACCATTCCCAAGGCTATCGAGCGGCTGGAGCACTTCCTTGGCGGCAATCCCGATGCGGTGGATGTGCGGATGCACCTGGCGCGTCTGTACATTACCGACAAACAATACGACAAGGCCCGCAAGCAGTTCGAGATTCTGCTCGAAACCAATCCCGACAATCCGGATGTTATTTACCCTGTCGCGATCCTTGCGTTGCAGCAGAACGATAACGAAACAGCGCAGAAGCTGCTGCGGCGCTTGCTGGAAACCAATTTTGTCCAGCCGGACACGGCCCATTTCTATTTGGGCCAGATTGCCGAGGAAGGCAAGAAACCCGGCGCGGCGCTGGAAGAATACGCCCAGATCGGGTTTGGCGATTATTACGTTGCGGCCCAGGTGCGGCGTGCCGTGATTCTTGCGGGGCAGGGCAAACTCGACGAGGCGCGGACGCTTTTGAAAGAGGCGGCTGCGCGTTATGCGCCGGGGAAAATTCCCTTCCTGATGGCGCAGGCGCACCTCCTGCGCGAAGCCAGGCAGAACGAAGAAGCCTTCGTGCTGTTGCAGGATGCGATCAGGGAACAGCCGGATCAACCCGAGTTGCTCTACGACGCGGCGTTGCTGGCCGAAAAGCTCGGGCGTTTCGATGTGCTTGAGGCCCACTTGCGGCGCGTCATCGCGTTGCGGCCCGACGAAGCCCAGGCCTACAACGCGCTCGGCTACACCTTTGCCGATCAGGGAATTCGCCTCGATGAGGCGCAATCGTTGATTGCAAAGGCGCTCGAATTGGCGCCGCAGGATCCGTTCATCATGGACAGCATGGGATGGGTGCATTACCGGCGCGGCGATCTGGAAAGCGCGGAAAAATATCTGAGCAGCGCTTACCGGATTCGTGCCGACCCGGAAATTGCCGCGCATCTCGGGGAAGTCCTGTGGATGCGCGACCGCCGTGAAGATGCGCGCAAGCTCTGGCGCGAGGCGCTGGAAACGGCGCCGCAGAATGAGGCCCTGCTTGCCGTGTGGAAGAAATTCACGCCTTGAAACCGGAACTTCCTGCCACTTCCCGTTGCGCCGCCCGAAACAGCTTCCGGCGGCGTTTTCCGTTTTTGCCGTCCCTGCTGTTTTTTCCGCTGCTCCTTGCGCTTTCTGCGTGCACGGGACTTTCGCCGCCACGCGAAGGAGAGCCGCTTCCTGCGCGCCCTGAAGTGCGCAACTTCGCGGTAGAAGGGCGTTTCGCCCTCCGCAGCGGCAAGGAAGCTGTTTCTGGCCGCCTGAGCTGGCAGCATTTCGAAGCCGGGAGCGAGGAAGGCGGCGAAAGAGGCGCGGACGCGCTGCTTCTTTCCAGTCCAATCGGGCAGGGAATGGCCGAACTCATCGTCACCTCCATGGGCGCGCAACTGAATACCTCCGACGGCAGACACTATTCCGGTTCCGATCCGGAGCGCCTGCTCCTCGACGTGCTCGGAGTCGCATTGCCGCTGCGGGAATTGCCGCGCCTGCTGCCCGGACAGCCCCGGCGCGGCGACACCGTGGAATGGGACAGCATCGGGCGTCCCCGGGTCATCGAATATGGCGGCTGGACCGTCGAATACGGCTATGCCGGCGAACTTTCCGGTGAATTGCCGAAGACGGTCGAGGCGAAAGGCCGGGAAGGGCTCCTGTTGCGCCTGATCATCGAATCGTGGGATTTTCATTCCGATCCGCAATCCTTGCGTCCACGCCTGTTTGGAGCGCCACCGCCGGAAAATTTCATGCCGCCAGTCCGGGAATCCGGAAAAGGCGCCGTTTTTGCCCAATAGACTGCCTGTGTATTGTGACCGGATCATGAACCTTCCACCCTCTTCGCTTCCGCCCGTGGATCCCTCCGAAGACCCGTTATGGCGCCGCGTCTGGCCGGCTCCGGCGAAGCTCAACCTCTTCCTGCACATCACGGGCCGCCGCAGCGACGGCTACCATCTGCTGGAAACCCTTTTCCGCTTCATCGACATCGAGCCGGACGAACACCACGGCGGCGGTAGCGACCGCCTGCGCTTCGTCCCGCGCAACGACTGGACGATCGCGCGTGCGCACCCATTGCCCGGCATCGGTGAAGAAAGCGACCTCAGCCTTCGCGCCGCAAGCCGTCTTCACGCCGCTGCCTGCGCGGCAGGACTTCCCCCTCCTTGCGGCGTGACGATCGAACTCGAAAAGCGTCTGCCGCAAGGGGGTGGCCTGGGCGGCGGAAGTTCGGACGCGGCAACCGTATTGCTGGCCTTGAACCGCCTCTGGGGGCTCGGATTCAGCAACGCGGCGCTCTGCGCCATTGGACTCGAACTGGGGGCCGATGTCCCGGTCTTCGTTGCCGGAAGGAATGCCTTTGCCGCCGGAATCGGCGAAGAACTCAGGCCGCTTGATCTGCCCCCGGCCTGGTATGTTGTTGTCGCTCCCGATGTTGCGGTTCCCACCGCAGAAATCTTTCGCGCTCCCGAACTCAGGCGGGATACATCGCCGCTTGCCGCAAATGCCGATTTATGCGCCCCCGGCTTTGGCCGGAACGACCTCCAGCCGGCCGCCGTTGCCCGCTACCCCCAAATCGCCGCCTGTCTCGCCGCGCTGGAGAGCGCTGTGGAAACGGTTGCCCCGATGGAGCGAAAGCTGCGCGGAAAATCGAATCTGGCCCGCATGACCGGCTCTGGCGCCTGTGTCTTTGCCGAACTTCCCACCGGGGAAACCGCCCGCGCAGTATTGCGCGAACTCTCCGCCAGCGCTTCCCTTCCCCCCGCCGCCCGCGCCTGGCGCGCACGCGGCCTGCCGGTGCATCCCCTGCACGGTGAGCCTGTCGAGATTTTCGGCGATGGAAGCTCGTAATTTTCTAAATTTACTTAAATAATGTTTGGCTACTGTAGTGTTTTTTAATTAAGAATTATTACAATAAATTTAGAAAATCTGCCCGTTTATCAACCCTGTTTTCTCCGAATAAAAACGCCGCCGTCTGCGGTTTTCCGGTAGACGGCGGCGTTGATGGATTTTGTTCGAGACGACTTTACTGGATCACTTGCGATACCGGCGCGTTGGGATCCGGGGGCTGGGCGGGCCTTGCGTTGGCGGGTTGTCGCGGCGCCGGCTTTTCGGGAGCGGCCGGAGTGACGATCGGAAGCGGCGAAGGTTTGCTGCCATAGGGCGCGGTTTTGGGATAGCCCGCCATGTCGAGCATGCTGTTCCACGCGCCCGCCTCGAAGCCGCGCAGGGCTTCCTTGCCGACGAGAACGGTGGGCAGGGACGGGTTTTCGCTGCTGGTGGCCTTTTTGAAGGCGTCGACTTCTTCGGCGGTCTGGAGCAGTTTTTCGGTGAATGGGACGCCCCGGTTGTTCAGGAGGTCTCGCCCCAACTGGCACGGGCCGCCGCAATTGACGGAAGAATAAAGCGTCACCGGGTATCTTGCCGCCGCCTGGCGCACAGCGGCAGAAGGCGAAGGAGATCCCGGAGCGGCGGGGGTTTTATCGCGATCGAGTTCTTCCGAAAACCCGCCGCCCCTTGAGACTTCGACCTTTTTGATTCCCGGCGGCGGCGGCATGTCGGAAATGACAGTGATTCCCGATACCGGATCGATCCAGCGGTAAGTCGTCTGCGGCTCTGTTTGCGCCGTGGAAAGAAGGGGGACGCCTGCGAGGAGGACGGCAATCAGGGTCAGCGTTTTGCGCGTTGTGGAAAAAGCGGAACTGCGGGAAGTGCTAAGGCGTTGCATGACAAATTCCTCCCAACTGAATAAATTTGCGGGGAAATCATACCACGCTGGCAGTCTCATTCATGCCATTGTGGCGCAGTAAGGCATCGACTTTTGGGGCGCGGCCACGGAAGGCGCTGAACGAGGCCAGCGCCGGGCGCGTGCCGCCGACGGCGAGGATTTCCTGATGGAAACGCCGCCCGGTTTCGGGATCGAAAGGATTGCCGGCTTCTTCAAAGGCGGCGTAGCAATCGGCGGAGAGGACTTCGGCCCATTTGTAGCTGTAGTATCCGGCGGCGTAACCGCCGGCGAAGATGTGCGAGAAGCTGTTGGGGAAACGCTGCCATTCGGGCGGAAAGATCACCGCGACTTCGCGCCGCACTTCGTCGAGCAGGGCAAGAACGGAGGAATTTTCGCTTCCGGCGTCAAACTCGCAGTGCAGGCGCATGTCGAAGAGCGCGAATTCGATCTGGCGCAGCATCTGCATTCCGCTCTGGAAATTCTTCGCGGCAAGCATCTTGTCGAAGAGTTCGCGCGGCAGCGGGATTCCGGTGTCGATATGGGCGCTCATGCTTTCGACGACGGACCATTCCCAACAGAAATTTTCCATGAACTGCGAGGGCAATTCGACCGCGTCCCACTCGACGCCAGCGATGCCGGAGACAGCGAGTTCGTCGACGCGGGTGAGCATGTGATGCAGTCCGTGTCCGGTCTCGTGGAAGAGTGTGATGACTTCGTCGTGTGAAAAAGTCGCCTGTTTGCCGCCGACCGGACGCGCGAAGTTGCAGTTGAGATAGGCCACCGGCGTCTGGACGCCCGTGGCGATGCGGCGGCGGGAAATGGCGTCGTTCATCCAGGCGCCGCCGCGTTTTTCCTCGCGCGCGTAAAGATCGAGATAAAAGCGTCCGAGCAGTTCGCCGCCGGGCGATTCGATGCGGAAAAAGCGCACGTCCTCATGCCAGGTCTGGGCGGAATCGGATTTGAGGCGCACGGAAAAGAGGGTTTCGATCGCGGAGAAAAGTCCGGCGAGCACTTTTTCTTCGGTGAAATACTGGCGCGCTTCCTGTTCGGAAAAGGCATAGCGCGCCTGCCGCAGTTTTTCCGTGGCGTAGGCGATGTCCCAGGATTCAAGCGGGTCGAGTTTGAGTTCGTCGCGGGCGAAGGCGCGCAGTTCGGCGATGTCGCGCTCCGCGAAGGGACGCGCGCGGCGTGCCAGATCGCGCAGGAATTCGAGCACTTGCCGCGGCGATTCGGCCATTTTCGGTTCCAGCGAGACTTCGGCGTAATTGCCAAAGCCGAGCAATTGCGCCTCTTCCGCGCGCAGCCGCAGCAGGCGGCGAATCAGCGAGGTGTTGTCGAGTTCCGGCGGCCCGAATTCGGAAGCGCGGACCGCGTAGGCGCGGTACATCGCCTCGCGCAGTGGACGATCCTCGGCGTATTGCATGACCGGAACATAGGACGGCGCCTGCAGCGTGAAACGCCATTGCGGGGTCGTGCCTTCCGCCGCTTTTTCCGCGCGCAAGCGTGCCGCTTCGACGACATCCGGCGGCAGACCGGCAAGTCGCTCCGGGTCGGCAAGGCTTTCGGTATGGGCGTTGGTGGCGTCGAGCAGGTTTTCGGAAAATTTCGCCTGCAAGGCCGCGAGTTCTTCCTGGATTTGCTGGAAGCGCGGTTTTTGCTCTTCGGGCAATTCAGCGCCGGAGAGGCGGAAATCGCGTATTTCGTTTTCGACGACGCGCTGCTGCGCTGGTGTCAGACCGGCGAATTCCCGGCTCTGCGCCAGCATTTTGTATTTGCCGAAAAGCGCCTGATTCTGGCCGAGCTCGCTGTAAAAGCGGGTAACTTCGGGCAGCAGGTCGTTATAGGCGTCGCGCCAGACGGGAATGTCATTGACCGAATGCAGATGCCCGACGATGCCCCAGGCGCGGGAAAGGCGTTCCATTGCATCGGAGAGGGGCGCGACGAACCCGGCCCAGGTCGCGGGTACGCCGTCCGCGCCCAGCCGCGCGACCAGCGCGCGGTTTTCGTTCAGCAACTGGGTCAGGGCGGGACGCACATGTTCCGGGCGGATCAAATCGAAACGCGGCAACGCCGAAAAATCGAGCAGGGGATTGGCGTCGTTTGGGGAGGGAGGGTGCTTGGAAGAAGAGGCGGAAGAAGAAGAGCTTTGCGACACTTTTAAAATTCCAGATTAACGTTAAATTTGAGTCACCCCAACCTGAAGCTTGGGGATTCCTGTAGGGGCGGGTTTGAAACCCGCCCCTACACAATGCGGGGCGCCTTCGGCGCCTGTTAGGCCATGTCTCGCTGACCCCGCCATGAATGGCGGGGGTTGCGCTCGACAGGTGTTCAATTGCTTAGTTCGTAGGATGGGTAGAGCGCAGCGAAACCCATCGGAATTCCGGATTGAGAAATGATGGGTTTCGCTTGCGCTTAACCCATCCTGCGCGGCCTTTTCATCCCGACAGGATTTGGAATCCGGATTCAAACCCTGAAGGCGCTGATGATAATCCCGCCGATCAGGGCGATCGAAAACATCATTTGCAGGCGTGCCGCCATGACATCGCCTTCCCTGATGCGCGCCGGTTCGCTGACTTCGGCGCGGTTGATGTAGTGGATGTTCCGCAGCGCCATCGGCGCCGTCAGAAAGACCAGCAGCGCCCAGGAATCGAGAATGCCCGTGCCGACCATCAGCGCCACGGCCAGATAGGCCGTGCCGAGCAAGGCGGCGTATTCGACCTTGGCGGTGCGGATGCCGAACAGGATCGGCATGGTCTTGATGGGAACGCGGCGGTCGTGGCTGATGTCGCGGGTGTTGTTGGCGAGCAGGATATTGGTCGTCAGGCAGGCCAGGGGGATCGCCAGATACCAGGCGTCGCGCGGAACGTCGCCGGTGAGCGCGAATACCGCGCCAGCGACCATCAACAGGCCGAACAACGTGAAAATCAGCAATTCGCCGAGCGCGACGTATTTGAATTTCGTGTAGAAAATCCCGCCGAGGCAACCGGCAAGGCCGAACCAGAGCAGCGTCCAACTGGTGAAATAAATCATCACGAAACCGAGCACTGTGCCCAATCCCATCAACGCGAAACCGACGCGCAGGAAATCGGGCGGCGGCAGTTCGCCGTTGACCAGGAGACGGCTCGACCCGTAAGTGTCGGGACGGTCGACGCCGCTTTTCCAGTCGTAAAAATCGCTGATCAGGTTCGCGCCCAGGTGGTAGCTGATGCCGGCCACCGCGATCAGCGGCAGCAGCCACCATTCGGGATTGGCCAGTCCCTGGCGTTGCAGCGAAAAAACATAGGCGCCGGCCAGTAGAATCGGCATTGCCGAAGCTGGCAATGAAAAAAGGCGCAGCGCGCAAATCCACAGCGCCATTTTTGTCCGAGTCTCCGGCGGTTTTTCCATCTGCATTTTCATCCTTTTCTTCGTCATCCCGTTTCCTTCATTGTTCCCCAGTATTTCCGGGGCCTTCATTCTACCTGCCAGGGTTCTCTCCATGTCTTCCGAAAACCACCATTCCCGCCACTCCTCGCATACGCCGCCTGGATCGCCTTACGCGCCCGTTGCCGCCTTGCTTCTCGCCGCCGCGCTCTGGGGCCTGATGTTTTCGCCATGGACCGCGCCGCATATCGACTTCTGGCTGACGATGAGCGGCTCGGCGCTGGCGCTCGCCGCGCTTGGCCTGAAGCTCGGCGGCAACTGGCGCGGGCAGTGGATCCTTTCGCTGCGCGAAATCGCGATCGGCGTAGTTTCCGCAGCCCTTCTCTGGCTCATTTTCTATTGCGGCCATTTTTTCAGCACCCTGCTGTTCAGCTTTGCCCGGCCACAGGTCGGATTGATTTATGCCATCAAGGGCGCGGAAAATCCCTGGATGCTCGCCGCACTGTTGCTGTTCCTGATCGGGCCGGCGGAAGAAATTTTCTGGCGCGGATTCTTGCAACGCCGGCTCGCGGCATTCCTCAACGAACGCAACGACAAGGGCAGGGGAGAACTTCACGCCTGGCTGCTGGGCAGTCTGGCTTATGCGCTGGTGCATCTATGGGCATTCAACTTCATGTTGCTGGGCGCCGCGCTTGTCTGCGGCCTCTTCTGGGGGGCGCTTTACCGCTGGAGAAAAAATCTCGTGCCGGTGCTGGTTTCCCATGCCTTGTGGGATGTGGCGATCTTTATTCTCTTCCCGGTCGTCTGAGAATTCCTGGGCGCCGAAACATCCCTTCGGCATTTTTGTCCGCTACCCCGGGATTTATTTGTTTTCCGCGTCGTGCTGCTCGACACCGGAGAGGATTTCCTTCTTCGCGTCTTCCGCATCGCGCCAGCCGTGTATCCTGACGAACTTGCCCGGTTCCAGATCCTTGTAATGCTCGAAGAAGTGCGCGATCTGATCCAGCGTGATCTGCGGCAAGTCGCGCGGCGACTGGACATTGCGATACATCGGGGTCAGCTTGTCGACCGGCACTGCCAGAATCTTTGCATCGCCGCCCGCTTCATCTTCCATCGACAACATTCCGATCGGACGGCAACGCACGACGACTCCCGGCGGCAGCGCAAACTGCGCCAGTACCAGCACATCGACCGGATCGCCGTCGTCGGCGATGGTGTTGGGGATATAGCCGTAATTACAGGGATAGTGCATCGAAGTTGCCATGAACCGGTCGACAAAAATGGTTCCGCTGTCCTTGTCCACTTCGTACTTGATCGGTTCGGAATGCATCGAGATCTCGATGATGACGTTGATGTCGTTCGGGATCGACTTGCCAGCAGGAATATCGGAAAGAGGCATGTTTGGGTTCTTTCTTTGGATAAGAATCTGATAAACCACAATTATAACGGCTTGCCTGGGGATTCAGGCACTTTGCCCGGCAACCCGAAAACGGCAAGGGATGAATGAGGCAGGATCGGCAGAAAATCTTTTTGGAAAAAAGTATATTTTCTAAATTACTTGAATAATTCTTTGTTAAAACATACTACTGTAGCGAATTATTCTTTAAGTAAATTTAGAAAATTGAGACTGAAAACTCCTCCGTGCTTTTGGGTTCCAGTCTCCGGGGAATTGCCGCAGCGCCGTCCGGGAAGGAGATTGAACGGTAAAATATCCAAAGAGTGCATCCTCAACCGATTCTGAAAGCCCAACAATGAACAACGCCGATTCGTCGGAACTCGATAAATTCAGCGCCCTGGCGCATCGCTGGTGGGATCCGCGCAGCGAATTCAAACCCCTTCACGACATCAATCCCCTGCGCCTGGACTGGATCCGGCAACGCGCGCAATTGCAGGGAAAGAAGGCGCTCGATGTGGGCTGCGGCGGCGGGATTCTTGCGGAAAGCATGGATGCGGCGGGCGCTGCGGTTACCGGCATCGACCTCTCCGAAAAGGCGCTGGGCGTGGCCCGCCTGCACCTTCTGGAAAGCGGGCGCAAGGTCGATTACCGTGAAATCCCGGCGGAAGATCTGGCCCGGAACGAAGCGGAAGGATATGATATCGTCACCTGCATGGAACTCCTCGAACATGTCCCCAATCCGCAAACGACCATTGCCGCCTGCGCCGCGCTCCTGCGTCCGGGAGGGCACCTCTTTCTCTCCACGTTGAACCGCAATCCAAAATCCTGGCTCTTTGCCATCGTCGGAGCGGAATATCTGCTGCGCCTTTTGCCCAAGGGGATGCACGACTACTCGAAATTCATCAAGCCTTCCGAGCTGGCGCGCTGGGTCAAGAATGCCGGACTCGAAGTCGCGGCGATCACCGGGATGAGCTACCGCCCGATCACGCGAAGCTACACGCTCGGCGAGGACGCCAGCGTCAATTACCTGATGCACGCCGTCAAACCGGCCTCGATCTGACAAGGCATGAAATCGCCCAAATCTTCTCCCGCGTGCCGTATCGAGCACCGGATTGGCGCCGTGTTTTTCGATCTCGACGGCACCTTTGCCGATACGGCCCCCGACCTTGCAGCCGCCATCAATCGCTTGCTCGCGGAGCGCGGCATGGCGGGGTTGCCCCCGAAAACCCTGCGCCCCTACGTATCCCAGGGCGCGCGTGGATTGCTGCGCATCGGCATTGGCCTTTCCCCCGGCGATCCCGGCTATGCCGAGGCGCTTGCGCGTTTTGTCGCCCTGTACGCTGAAAACCTGTGCGAAGAAACCGTGCCTTTTCCCGGCATCGACATCCTGTTGGCGCAAATCGAAGCCAAGGGGATTCCCTGGGGAATCGTGACCAACAAGGCGGAGCGATTCTCGCTGCCGCTTCTGGAAAAAATGGGCTACCGCCAGCGCGCGGCATGTATCGTCAGCGGCGATAGCGCCCAGCGCCCCAAGCCGGCGCCGGATCTCTTGCAGTTGGCCGCGAAACTGACCGGTGTTGCGCCCGGAGAAAGCGTCTTTATCGGCGATGACCCGCGCGATGTCGAAGCAGGGCGCGCTGCCGCGATGAGCACCATCGCCGTGCGCTGGGGTTACCTGGGCGACGGTCCGCCGATCGAAGCCTGGGGCGCGGATTTTGTCGTCGGAGCGGCAACGGAAATCACGGCCCTTTTGGGCCTCGGATGATAGAATAACCCCCTTGCGCAGTAATGCCGGTTCATTCACTGTACCGACCACCGGGGGCGACATGGCTTCGACGTGGGTTGCAAAGCAGCGCAGTGCATACCGAGGACCAGCCACCTCGTAAATCCGCTGGAAATCCATAAACGCCAACGACGAGCGTTTCGTTCTGGCCGCCTAAGGGCGCCGGACCGCTACACTGACTGGTTCCTGGGTCAGGCGGGGCAACCCGCAGTAGCGTCATTTACAGGGACTCGCTTCCGCCAGCGTCGCTTTGGCGGCAAGCCAGACTCAAGGCGACTCGCCAACCGCAAGCCTGCCTGGCCGGCGTGTCAAGGTTAAACCCCAAATGACCGGGCTAAGTATGTAGAACTGCCTGTAGAGGACTTACGGACGCGGGTTCGATTCCCGCCGCCTCCACCAATAACCAATTCCAAGTAGTTCGGAATAGTTCAGAAAAGCCAGAATTCTTTAAGGGTTCTGGCTTTTTTTTGCCCGGAATGGATCGCTCGTATTCCGTTGTATCCGGGGGCGAATGGCGGCATGTCCCACAATGGCGGTGCAAATTTTTGAGGACGCGAACATGGCCCTATCAGGTGCGGCAGTCTGGAGTGAGAAGCAAGGGAAAATACTTGATTTTCTGAATTACATCATGCGTGGCTCATTTCTTCGCGGATCGTCTCGCGCACTACATCCGCGAGGGATTGTCCCTTGAGGTAATCGCTGAGCGCCGCATTCATCAGTTTCTGGTAGCTGCCGCCTTTTGCCTGGGCGCGCGCCTTGAAGGCGGAAAGAATTTCATTGTCTACGCGCATCGTAATGCGCGTCTTGCTCAAGAAAAAAGACTTGATAATATAACCATTTTTGTTTATACTGCGCTTATGTTCAACAGATAAAGGAGGTGCGGTGAAACAAAGTGAATTTGTCCGATGGCTCGCCAAACAGGGCGCGACTTTCAAGCAAAGATCAAAGCACCTGAAAATCTATCTGAATGGCGAACAAACCATACTACCGAGGCACCCGTCCTGCGAACTGAAAGAACCGCTGGTCGATGCAGTGAAAAAGAAACTCAAGCTGAAGTAGGCGTCTCTCTCTCATAAAGAGGGGGGTGCGGGCACATTTGAATCATCGCTCTTGAAAGGAATCCCATGAAATACCCTGCACATTTTGAAGAAGCGCCAGAAGGCGGCTTCGTGGTGTCGTTCCGCGATATTCCCGAGGCAATCACCCAGGGAGACAGCGAAGCGGAAGCGATGGAAATGGCCGTCGACGCGCTGGTAACGTCAATGGATTTCTACTTTGAAGATCGGCGGAAAGTGCCGCCTCCCTCCCCCGCAAAAAAAGGGGAGCGTTGGGTGTCTCTGCCGCCAAGCGTCGCGGCAAAGGTGCTGTTGCTCAACGAGATGATCCGTTCCGGCATCAGCAATGCGGAACTGGCCCGCAGGATGGGAACGCGCCCGCAGGAAATGACGCGGGTGCTCGATCTTCGCCACAACACGAAAATAGACACCATCGACCATGCGTTTGCAGCAATGGGGCGGAATATTGAGGTGTCTGTCGTGTAGATCCGCCTCCAGAGTGCAGATTCACTTTTTCGTCATTTCCATTGCGCGAGCGCGGTGATGATTTCCGGCACGCGCCAGATCGAAATGAACAAGACGACAGAGGCGCAAATCTTCACGATTTTCTCAACCCTTAATTGCCGGGTGAATAATAAAATGATCCGTCCAAATGAAAACCGGCCTTGATATGGCGAAGTCAGCGCCAGATCACGATGTGACTCGCCGCCACACTGCCGCAGGTCCCGACTGCGCCAGCGTATCCAGCACTTCCCGCGTATGCGCGCCAGCGGCGCAGGGAGCGCCGGGGGCGTAGGCCGCGCCGTCGAAGCGTGGGGCCGGAACCGCTTGCAGGGCGCCCTGGTGCTCGGTGTAGATGCCGCGCGCTTGCATGTGGGGGTGGCGGGCGGCTTCGGGCGGGCTGAGCACTGCGCCAAAGCAGGCGTCGGTGGGCTCCAGAAGGGCCTGCCAGTGCGCGCGCGGCTGCGTCAGGAACAGCGCCGCCAGCCGTGAGCGGCGCGTCGGCCAAGCCTCCTTGTGCCATTGCGGGCCGGTGAAATCCGGGTCGTTTTCCAGCCCCAGGGTGGAGAGCAGCAGGGCGTAAAACTGCGGCTCCAGCGTGCCGATGGTGATGTGGCGGTCATCGGCGCAGACGTAGGTGTCGTAAAAGGGCGCGCTGTCGTACACGCTCTGGCCGCGCACATCGGCCACGAGGCCATTCTGGCGGGCGCTGAGCATCAGGTTCAGCATGTGGGCTGCGCCATCGACGATGGCGGCGTCCACCACCGTGCCCTGGCCACTGACACGCGCCTGCACGATGCCCGACAGCAGGCCGGCCATCAGGTACAGGGCGCCGCCGCCGATGTCGCCCAGCGTGGCAAATGTCGTCATCGGCCGGGCATCGGGCGGACTGCAACCCCACAGGGCGCCCGACAGCGCGGCGTAGTTGGCGTCGTGCCCGGCGCAGGGCGCCAGCGGGCCAGTCTGCCCCCAGCCGGTCATGCGGCCATAGACCAGCCGAGGATTGACGCGCATGCAGTCCTGCGGCCCCAGGCCCAGGCGCTCCATGACGCCGGGGCGCATGCCTTCGATCAGTGCATCGGCCTCGGCTGCCAGTGCCAGCACCAACTGGCGGCCCGCCTCTGTCTTGAGGTCGGCGAACACCGAGCGCTTGCCCCGGTTGAGGATGGATCCGGTGATCCCGGTATCTTGCCCGGCCTGGCGCACGACGGAGATCACGTCGGCGCCCAGATCGGCCAGATGCATGGCGCAGAACGGGCCGGGGCCGAGGCCGCCGATTTCCAGCACCCGGACGCTTTGCAGAACTTTCACGATGTGCTCCTTTTATGGAGGGCTTGAGGCCATCAATCCAACGGCAGCCGCTCCTGAAAAACCGGGCTTCCCTCTGTTTTTCGCCTTCAAACCCGCCTGGATCATGCGGCTTTTTTCATACCCGCTTCGCGCCTGGCGATGAGGTGTTGCCGCTCCCGTTCAAACTCCCTGTTTCAGGCTGGCTTCGATGAAGGGATCGAGGTCGCCGTCGAGCACCGCCTGGGTGTTGCCGGTTTCGACGTTGGTGCGCAAATCCTTGATTCGCGACTGGTCCAGCACGTAGGAACGAATCTGGTGTCCCCAGCCGATGTCGGTTTTTGAATCTTCCAGTTTCTGCTGTTCTTCCCGGCGGTTGCGCAGTTCCAGTTCGAACAGGCGGGCGCGCAGCATCTTCCAGGCTTCGTCGCGGTTGCGGTGTTGCGAGCGGTCGTTCTGGCACTGGACGACGGTATTGGTCGGCAAATGCGTCAGGCGTACCGCTGAATCGGTCTTGTTGATGTGCTGGCCGCCAGCGCCGGAAGCGCGATAGGTGTCGACGCGCACATCGGCGGGGTTGATTTCGATCTCGATGGAATCATCGACTTCCGGATAGACGAAAACGCTGCAAAACGAGGTATGGCGCCGTGCGTTGGAATCGAAGGGGCTTTTGCGCACGAGCCGGTGCACGCCGGTTTCGGTGCGCAGGGTGCCGTAGGCGTATTCGCCGCCGAATTTCAGCGTCGCGCCCTTGATTCCGGCAACATCGCCTTCCGATTCTTCCAGAACTTCAATGGCGTAGCCTTTGCGTTCGCCATAACGCAAATACATGCGCATCAGCATCGAGGCCCAGTCCTGCGCCTCGGTGCCGCCCGCGCCGGCCTGGATTTCGAGAAAGCAGGGATTGGGATCCTGCGGGTGGTTGAACATGCGGCGGAATTCAAGAAGGGAAATTTCCGCTTCGACCGCGTCTGTATCGGCGATGACCGCATGAAGCATGCCATCGTCGTTTTCCTCGCGCGCCATGTCGAAAAGCTCGCTCGTGTCGCCAAGGCCCTGCGCGATTTTTTCCAGCGTCAGTACAACCCCTTCCAGGGCTTTCTTTTCGCGTCCAAGCTCCTGGGCGCGTTGCGCGTCGTCCCAAAGTTTCGGGTCTTCGTGGATTTTCTCGACGGCGGTCAAACGTTCGCGTTTGGAATCGTAGTCAAAGATACCTCCGAAGTTGTCCGTTACGTTGCGCAAGGTCTTCGAGGCGGCTGGCGATGCTGTTGAGTTGTTCGGCTTCCATGATGGTTTTGTCGTCGATAAGAAAGAGGGCGGATTATACGCGCACTGCCAGGATGCGAGCCGGTTCGATGCCGGTTCCATGCCCCGGATGGCGCTTCGTCCATCCGGGCGGCGCAAGTTGGCGAGCGCCGCTCCCGTCGTGGGCGAGGGCAATCGTTCCGTTGGGTTGCGCGGGCGAAATCCATGGCCCGTGCGATTCAAATAATTTTCTAAATCTGTTTAAATAATTATTAATTAAACATTACTACTGTAGCCGAACATTATTTAAATAGATTTAGAAAATTCAAGGCCCATAACGCAAGCCTGGAGCGGCTTGCGGGCAATACTCCATGTGTCGCGGCGAGTGGGGAACGATCGGCGCGATGCGCGTCCAGAAACGATTTGAGTCACCCCAACCTGAAGGTTGGGGATTCCTGTAGGGGCGGCGTAGGGGCGGGTTTGAAACCCGCCCCTACCACCCGCCCCTGCACAATGCGTGGCGCCTTCGGCACCTGTTACGCCATGTCTCGCTGACCCCGCCATGAATGGCAGGGATTGCGCTCGACAGGTGTTCAATTACGGTACTATCTACAGGATTTTCACTTATCTTTTTCCCCTGCCGGAATGAGTGCGGAGGCGAAAGATACGACAGGAGGCAGTCATGGCTGAGTCACTCAAAACACCCCAGGAAGCAGCGCTGCAAGTAGATTACGATCCGCAGGAAACGCAGGAGTGGCGTGAGGCGCTCGATGGTGTGATCGAGAAGGAAGGCGGGAGACGCGCGCATTTTTTGATCGAGCAGTTGATCGGCCAGGCGCGCGAGACGGGAATCGATATTCCCTACAGCGCGACGACGGAATACATCAATACGATTCCGGTCACCCAGCAGCCGCCGTATCCGGGCGATCCGGAACTGGAAGAGAAAATCCGTTCCTGTATCCGCTGGAACGCGGTGGCGATGGTGGTGCGCGCGAACAAGCATACGAATGTCGGCGGTCATATCGCTTCCTTTGCGTCTTCCGCAGTGCTCTACGATGTCGGCTTCAATCATTTCTGGCGCGCGACGAACCAGGAAAGCAATGGCGACATGATTTATTTCCAGGGGCATTCGGTGCCGGGGGTGTATGCCCGTTCCCTGCTCCTTGGGCGGATCAGCGAGGATGAGGCCGACCATTTCCGTCAGGAAGTCGATGGCAAGGGGATTTCCTCGTATCCGCATCCGTGGCTGATGCCGGATTTCTGGCAGTTTCCGACGGTGTCGATGGGGCTTGGGCCCTTGCAGGCGATTTATTCCGCGCGTTTCATGAAGTATCTCGACAGCCGTGGCCTGATCGAAGCCGGCGACCGCAAGGTGTGGGCCTTTCTCGGCGACGGCGAGATCGACGAGGTGGAATCGCTCGGCGCGATCGGCATGGCGGCGCGCGAACGGCTCGACAATCTGATCTTCGTCATCAACTGCAACCTGCAACGTCTCGACGGGCCGGTGCGCGGCAACGGCAAGGTCATCCAGGAACTCGAAAGCCAGTTCCGGGGCGCGGGCTGGAATGTGATCAAGCTGATTTGGGGCACGCGCTGGGACGCGCTTTTCGCCCGCGACAAGAAGGGCATCCTGAAGGCGCGGATGATGGAATGCGTCGATGGCGAGTATCAGACCTTCAAGGCGAAAAACGGCGCTTATGTGCGCGAGTTTTTCTTCAATACGCCGGAGTTGAAGGAACTGGTGGCCGACTGGACCGACGAGGATATCTGGAGCCTCAACCGCGGCGGTCACGATACCTTCAAGGTGTTTAGCGCGTTCAAGGCGGCGAGCGAGTGCCGCGACCGTCCGACCGTGATCCTGGCCAAGACGATCAAGGGCTACGGGATGGGCGAGGCGGGCGAGGCGATGAATATCGCGCACCAGGCGAAGAAGATGGGACACGAGGCGCTGAAAAGGATGCGCGACCGTTTCCATTTGCCGGTGCCGGACGACAGGATCGACGAGGTGCCGTATCTGGTTTTCCCGGAAGGCTCGCCCGAATTGAACTATATGCGCGGGCGGCGGATGGCGCTCGGCGGCTATCTGCCGACGCGGCGGAAGAAGGCGGATCATTCCTTGCCGGTGCCGGGGCTGGATTCGTTCGGAAGCATGTTGAGCGCTTCCGGGACCGGGCGCGAGTTTTCGACGACGATGGTGCTGGTGCGCATCCTGAACCAGTTGATCAAGGACAAGGCGCTGGGCCGGCATATCGTTCCGATCGTGCCGGATGAATCGCGCACCTTCGGCATGGAAGGCATGTTCCGCCAGCATGGGATCTGGAACCAGCTCGGCCAGAATTATGTGCCGGAAGACCACGACCAGTTGATGTTCTACCGGGAATCGAAGGACGGACAGATCCTGCAGGAAGGCATCAACGAGGCCGGGGCGATGGCCGACTGGATTGCCGCCGCGACTTCGTATTCGACGCATAACGTGCAGATGGTGCCCTTCTATATCTGCTATTCGATGTTCGGAATGCAGCGCACGATGGATCTGGCCTGGGCCGCCGCCGACCAGCGCGCGCGCGGCTTCCTGATCGGCGGCACTTCCGGACGCACGACGCTGAACGGCGAGGGCTTGCAGCACGAGGACGGGCATTCGCACCTGCTTTCGGCGGTGATTCCGAATTGCATTTCCTTCGATCCGAGCTTTTCCTACGAACTCGCGGTGATCGTCCAGGACGGCCTGCGCCGCATGGTGGCGGAACAGGAGGATGTCTATTACTACATCACCGTGATGAACGAGAACTACGAGCATCCGGAAATGCCGCCGGGCGCGGCGCCGGATATTCTGAAGGGGATGTATCTGCTTTCCAGGGGCGGCGAGAACAGCGTGCGCGTGCAGCTGCTCGGCTGCGGCGCAATCCTGCGCGAGGTGATCGCCGCCGCCGCGCTGCTGCGCGACGATTGGGGCGTGGAAGCCGATATCTGGTCGTGTCCGTCCTTCACCGAACTGGCGCGCGACGGGCAGGAGACGGATCGCTGGAATCTCATGCACCCGCTGGAAGCGACGAGGAAGAGTCATGTCGAGCGTTGTCTCGACGCGACCGAAGGGCCGGTCATCGCGGCGACCGATTATGTGCGGCTCTTTTCCGAGCAGATTCGTCCGTGGGTCGGCCGTCGCTACGTGACGCTGGGCACCGATGGTTTCGGGCGCTCCGACACGCGCGAAAAGCTGCGCCATTTCTTCGAGGTGGACCGTCATTGGGTGACGCTGGCGGCATTGAAGGCGCTTGCCGACGGAGGCGTGATCGGGCGTGAAAACGTCCTCTCCGCGCTGCTGAAATACAGGCTCGATGCGAAGAAGCCCAACCCGATGCACGTTTGAGGAGGAGAGAGGAATGAGTCAGGCGATTGCAGTCAAGGTGCCCGACATCGGCGATTTCAAGGATGTGCCGGTGATCGAGCTTTGCGTCAAGGTGGGCGATACGGTGGCTGTCGACGACGCGCTGGTAACGCTGGAATCGGACAAGGCGACGATGGATGTGCCTTCGACCGTGGCCGGCGTGGTGAAGGAACTGAAGGTACAACCTGGCGACAAGGTTTCCGAGGGAACGGAGATCGCGATCGTTGCCGGAGTGGGGGAAGCGAAGGAAGCCGCCGCTCCGCCGAAAGCCGCGCCGCAGGATGAAGATGTGGCGGGCAGGGAGCCGGTCAAGGAGCCGCCCGTGGAAACCCCAAAACCGGCAGCTTCTCCCGCCAGCGCTCCAGCGCCGGGTTTGCCGCTGGGCGGAAAGCTTCATGCCAGCCCCTCGGTGCGCGCCTATGCCCGCGAGTTGGGCGTCGATCTTGCCAGGGTCACGTCGACCGGCCCGGTGGGGCGAATTCTGAAGGAAGACGTGACCGCCTACGTGAAAGGCGTGATGACGGGCGCCAGCGCGCCGGCGGGCGCATCGGGGACGCAACTCGGCGGCGGTCTGGACCTGCTGCCCTGGCCGAAGGTCGATTTCGCCAAATTCGGCGAAATCGAAACGCAGCCGCTGTCGCGCATCAAGAAACTCTCCGGCGCCAATCTGGCGCGCAACTGGGTGATGATCCCGGCGGTGACTTATCACGAAGACGCCGACATCACCGATCTGGAAGCCTTCCGCGTGCAGTTGAACAAGGAGCATGAGAAAGCGGGTCTCAAGCTGACCATGCTTGCCTTCATCATCAAGGCGTGCGTCAGGGCGCTGCAACGATTCCCCGAACTCAACGCTTCGCTCGACGGCGAAAATCTGGTGCTGAAAAAATACTTCCACATCGGTTTTGCCGCCGACACGCCGAATGGCCTCGTCGTTCCGGTATTGAAGAACGCCGACAGGAAAGGCGTGCTCGAAATCGCCGCCGAAACCGGCTCTCTTTCCGCCCAGGCGCGTGAAGGCAAGCTCAAGCCGGCGGACATGCAGGGAGCCTCGTTTACGGTTTCCAGCGTCGGCGGCATCGGCGGCACGGCTTTCTCGCCGATCGTCAACGCGCCGGAAGTGGCGATTCTCGGCGTTTCCAAATCGAGCACCCGGCCGGTATGGGACGGCAAGTCATTCGTGCCGAGGCTGATCCTGCCGCTCTCGCTCTCGGCGGATCACCGCGTCATCGACGGCGCGCTGGCGACGAGGTTCAACGCCGAACTCGCGCGTCTCCTCGCCGATTTCCGCCGCGTCATGCTTTGAGAGGGGTACTCAGATGAGTAAAACGATCGAAATCAAGGTCCCCGACATCGGCGATTTCAAGGATGTGCCGATCATCGAGGTCTTCGTCAAGGCAGGCGATACGGTTGCTCTCGACGACGCGCTGGTGACGCTGGAATCGGACAAGGCGACGATGGAAGTGCCCGCGACCGTGGCCGGCGTGGTGAAGGAAGTCCGGGTCAATCTCGGCGACCGGGTTTCCGAAGGCAGCGTGATCGTCACCGTCGAAGCGGGCGCTTCTTCCTCCGCTTCTGCCACCGCTTCTTCCACCACTCCCGCCGAAACGCCTCCCGCCCCGACGCCGGCAGCCGCCGCGCAGGGCGAGGCCGATCAGGAATGCGAAATGCTGGTGCTCGGCGCAGGTCCCGGCGGCTATTCCGCCGCCTTCCGCAGCGCCGATCTGGGCATGAAAACCGTGCTCGTCGAACGCTATCCAACCCTCGGCGGCGTTTGCCTCAATGTCGGCTGCATTCCGTCGAAGGCGCTGCTGCATGTCGCCGCAGTCATGGACGAAGCGGCGCATCTGGCGGATTGCGGCGTCGCGTTTTCCGCGCCGGGCGTCGATCTCGACAAGCTGCGCGCGCACAAGGAAAAGGTCGTCGGCAAGCTCACCGGCGGACTGGCGGGCATGGCAAAAGGGCGCAAGGTCGAGGTGGTGCAGGGCGAAGGCGTTTTTCTCGATCCGCAGCGCATCGAAGTCACACTGGCCTCCGGCGGAAAGCGCGTGATCCGTTTTCAAAAGGCGATCATCGCCGCCGGTTCGCAGCCGGTGAAACTGCCGTTCATGCCGGAAGACCCGCGCATCGTCGATTCCACCGGCGCGCTCAAACTGCGCTTCATTCCGGGCAGGATGCTGGTCATCGGCGGCGGCATCATCGGGCTGGAAATGGCGACCGTCTACGGCGCGCTCGGCGCGAAGATCTCCGTCGTCGAACTGGGGCCGGTGCTCATGCCGGGCGCCGACCGCGATCTGGTCAAGGTCTGGGAAAAACGCAACCTTCCGCGTTTTGAAAAAGTGCTCCTCAATACCGGCGTCAACGCCGCGAACGCTACCGAAAGCGGCATCGAAGTCACTTATTCCAACGGCGAGAAAGAGTCTTTCGACCTCGTGCTGGTCGCGGTGGGCCGCGTTCCCAACGGGAAGAAAATCGGGGCCGAAAAGGCGGGCGTGGAAGTCGACGAACGTGGCTTTATCCCGGTCGATGCGCAGATGCGCACCAACCTCGCGCATATCCACGCGATCGGCGATATCGTCGGCCAGCCGATGCTGGCGCACAAGGCCGTGCATGAGGCGCATGTCGCCGCCGAAGCCGCCAACGGCGACAAGCGTGTTTTCGACGCCTTGCAGATTCCGTCGGTGGCCTATACCGATCCGGAAGTCGCCTGGACAGGCAAGACCGAAGAGCAACTGAAGATTGAGGGCCGCGCCTTTGAAAAGGCGCAATTCCCCTGGGCTGCCAGTGGCCGCGCGATTGCCAACGGACGCGATGAGGGCTTCACCAAGCTCCTGTTCGACAAGAAAACGCACCGGCTTCTCGGTGGCGGCATCGTCGGCACGCATGCCGGCGACCTGATCGGCGAAGTCTGCCTCGCGCTCGAAATGGGTTGCGATCCGACCGACATCGGCCACACGATTCACCCGCATCCGACCCTCTGCGAGTCGATCGGCATGGCGGCGGAAGTGGCCGAAGGCGTCTGTACCGATCTTCCGCCGCAGAAAAGAAAATGAGGCGGCGCTGTGCTCCCGCGAACGAGCGTTCGCGGGAGGATTTTATTTGCGGCTTCCTGTTTCCAGACCTCGGCATCCGTGGCGCTTTCGTCCGTCTGGGCGACTCCTGGCGCCAGATGCAGGAAGGACGCGCCTATCCGCCGCCAGTGGCGGAATTGCTCGGGGAAATGACGGCGGTATCCGTCCTGATCGGCGGCAACCTGAAGCAGCCGGGGCGGCTCGGATTTCAACTGAACGGACAAGGGCCGATCCGGATGTTGCTGATCGACTGCACGCGCGAACTCAATCTGCGCGGCATGGCGCGTTTCGCGCCCGAAGCCCTGCCGGAGGGCGCCAGCGCGCGCCAACTGCTCGGACTCTCCGGCGAAGGCCGTCTCCTGTTGACGCTGGAAACACCCGGACTGCGCGAGCCGTACCGGAGCATGGTGCCGATTGAAGGGGAAACGGTCGCGGCGGTATTCGAGCATTATCTGGAGCAATCCGGGCAGCACCCGGCGCGGCTTTGCCTGTTCGCCAACGCGCAATACGCCGCCGGTCTCTTCCTGCAACGCCTGCCGGGCACAGCAGCCGACAGCGACGGCTGGGACAGGGTGACCCAACTGGCCTCAACGGTACGCGCCGCCGAACTTTTTTCCTGGTCGGCAGAAACATTGCTGACCCGCGTTTTCCCCGAAGAAGACAAACAACTCTTTGCGCCCCGGCCAGTCCGTTACCACTGCCCGGAAGACCGGGAAAAGGCGCGCGACATCCTGCGTTCGCTGGGCCGCAAGGAGGTCATGGAAATTCTGGAGAAGGAAGGCGCGGTGCTGATCAAAGATGAAATCGGCAACCATTCCTACCATTTCGACGCCGAAGAGGCGCTGGCGGTGTTTCCGGTGTTGCATTGAGCGTGCTTCCGAATCCCCGAAATTGAACAAACCTGACTAATTCGGTAGAATTTGAAGCTTTCGCCCGAGGCGGATCCCCCTTCTTCAACGGACGCGCGGAAATTGTTTTCCGCTGCTTCTTCCTCCATTTAATCCTTTCGGTTTTTTGATCCCCATGCATATTGCGGTCTGTATCAAGCAGGTTCCCGACAGCGCCCAGATACGGGTGCATCCGGTCACCAACACCATCATGCGCCAGGGTGTTCCGGCGATCATCAATCCTTTCGATCTTTTTGCGCTGGAAGAAGCCCTGTGTCTCAAGGATCGTTTCGGCGCGCGGGTGACGGTGCTCTCGATGGGCCCCTTGCAAGCCGAGGAGGCGATGAAAAAGGCACTTTCCTTCGGCGCCGACGAGGCGATTCTTGTAACCGACAAGGTCTTTGCCGGCGCGGACACGCTGGCGACTTCCTACGCGCTGGCCGCCGCGCTGCGCCGCCTGAATGAAATCGACCCGATCGACATCGTATTTACCGGCAAGCAGACGATCGACGGCGATACCGCACAAGTCGGGCCGGGGCTGGCGATTCGCCTTGGGTTCCAGTTGCTTTCCTATGTGTCGAGCATCGAGCGGATCGACCCGGAAACCCGGGAAATCATCGTCCATCGCCGCGCCGAGGGTGGCGTGCAGGTACTTTCCTCGCGCCTGCCGTGCGTGATCACGATGCTTGAGGGAACGAACGAAATGCGCTTCGCTTCGATGCCGGACATGTTCCGCGCCGCGCGTTTCGAGGTGAAGTACTGGAACCGCGACGTGGCGGGAATCGAGGACGTCAAGCAGGTTGGCCTGAAAGGCTCGCCGACGGTGGTCAACAAGGTTTATGCGCCGCGTCCGAAAGAAGTGAAAGCCCAGTTCATTACTGGCGAAACGCCGGGACGGCAGGCCGATGCGCTCGTGGCGAAATTGTTCGCGGATCATCCGGAAGTCGCCTCGGATCTTGTTTCGCATCTGGCTTTACTGGCCGGGAAGGGAGTATCCAAATGAACGGCACGGTCGATACCGTAACGGATGCGGCGAGCGCCACGCCGCGCAAAAAGGGCCGGCGCGTTCAACTCGACGCGCGCTACGCCGCCTACAAGAACGTGTGGGTATTCATCGAGCACGAGCGCGGCGTGTTGCACCCGGTTTCACTCGAGCTGCTCGGCAAGGGGCGTGCGCTTGCCGATACGCTGGGCGTCGAGCTTGCAGGCGTGGTCATCGGCCCGCCGGGTGGGACGACGCGCGATTTCTGCGCTACGGCCTTTCACTATGGCGCCGATCTTTGCTATCTCCTCGCCGACGGGATTTTCACGCATTATCGCAATCAGGCTTATGCGAGGGCGATGACCGATCTGGTCAACACCTTTCAACCCGAAGTCCTGTTGCTCGGTGCGACGACGCAGGGGCGCGATCTTGCCGGCTCGGTGGCAACCACGCTCTTGACCGGCTTGACCGCCGATTGCACGGGACTCGAAATTGACCTTGAAGACCGTTCGCTGCTTTCGTCGCGCCCGACCTTCGGCGGCAGCCTGATGTGCACCATCGTCAACCTCAATACCCGCCCGCAAATGGCGACTGCGCGCCCGCGCGTGTTTCCGGTTCCCGAGCCCGATTTTTCGCGGCAAGGGCGCATCATCGAGCATCAGTTGGCAATGAGCGAGGATGAGATCGTGACCAAGGTGCTCGATTTCATTCCGGATGAGCGCGCCGACAAACCGCAACTTGCCTTTGCCGATTTCATCGTTTCGGGCGGGCGCGGTATCGGATCGCCGGAAAACTTTGAACTCGTGTTCGATCTGGCGCGCACGCTCGGCGCCGAAGTGGGCGCCTCGCGTCCGGTGACGCATGCCGGCTGGGTTGATACGGAGCGTCAGGTCGGCCAGTCAGGCAAGACCGTGCGCCCCAGGCTCTATATCGCTGCCGGAATTTCGGGCGCCGTGCAGCACCGCGTCGGCATGGAGGGCTCTGATGTGATCGTTGCGATCAATAATGATACAAACGCGCCGATTTTCGGATTTTCCAATTACGCGCTGGTCGGCAATGCGCTGGAGTTGCTGCCGGCGCTGACGGCTTCCTTCAAAAGGCATTTGTCCGCGCTGATGGCCGGGAATCCGACGGGAAATGTGGCAGAAGCAGTAGCACAAGCGGTAGCAGGAGAGCTGCCAGGAGAAGGAAGATAATGACAGAAGAATTAAAGGCGGCGGGAAGCGTTTCCGCGAAACTTCCAGCCGAACGCTTCGATGTTATCGTCGTCGGCGCAGGGCCGGCGGGCAATGCTGCGGCCTATACCCTGGCGAAGTCCGGGCTGTCGGTATTGCAGCTCGAACGCGGGGAATACCCTGGATCGAAGAACGTCCAGGGCGCGATTCTCTATTCCAACGCGCTTGAGAAGATCATCCCCGATTTTCGCGATTCGGCGCCGCTCGAACGTCATATTGTCGAGCAACGTTTCTGGCTGCTGGATGAAAGGTCTTCGCTCACCAGCGCCAATTACCGTTCGGAAGAATTCAACAAACCGCCGTACAACCGCTACACCATCATCCGCGCGCGTTTCGACAAATGGTTTTCGCAAAAGGTTCAGGAAGCCGGGGCGCTTCTGATTTGCGAAACCACCGTGACCGGGTTGCTGCGCGACAACGCCGGGCGCGTCATCGGAGTGAGCACCGAGCGCGAAAATGGCGATATTTATGCCGATGTTGTTATTCTTGCCGACGGCGTCAATTCCCTTGTTCCCAGCCGCGCCGGGTTGCGCCCGGAAATCAGGACGTGCGACATGGCGCTTGCAGTCAAGGAAGTCCTGTTTCTGCCGAAGGAAACGATCGAACAGCGTTTCAATATCAGCGGCAGCGAGGGCAGTGTTACCGAAATTGCTGGAGGCATTACGCATGGAATGCTGGGCACCGCCTTCATCTACACAAACAAGGATTCGCTGGCGATTGGCATCGGCTGCATTCTCGAAGGGATGAAAAAGCAGCGCGTCACGCCTTCCGAGTTGCTCGAAGGCTTGAAGAATCATCCCATGGTCAAACCCCTGATTGCCGGCAGCGAGATGAAGGAATATTCCGCCCACATGATCCCCGAAGGCGGCTACAAGACCCTGCCGGAACTCTACGGCGACGGTTGGGTCATCGTCGGCGATTCCGCCGGCTTCGTGAATGCGGTGCATCGGGAAGGTTCCAACCTGGCGATGACGACCGGGCGTATCGCGGCCGAGACCATTGCCGCGTTGAAGGCCGCCGGAAAGCCGATGAGCGCCGCCAACCTCGCCGCGTACAAGGAATCGCTCGATGCCAGCTTCGTGATGGCGGATATGAAAAAATATCAGGACATGCCCGATCTTCTTACAAATCACCCGCAATACCTGGGCTCCTATCCTTCGTTCATCAGCGGCGCGCTGCATGACTTCCTCACCGTTGACGGGAAATCCAAGGCCGAGAAGCAGCATCAGATTTTCCAGGGCTTGCGCCAGCAGCGTTCGCTCTGGGGAATGTTGGGAGATGCCTATAAATTCTGGAGAACTTTTAAATGACGAATGCAGAAACGCAGGAAGCGAAGCGGGCAGATGCGGGAGGCTCGCCCTTTTCCGGAGTCAATGTCGAGGAAAAGCTCTTTCAGAACCGCTATCGCGTCGATGTCGGACGCCCGCACATCAGGATCAGGGAATCTGCCGTTTGCGAGGATTGCGATTTTAAATCCTGCACCATCTGTTGCCCTGCGGGATGCTGGAGGCTTGAGAGCGGCAAGATCGAACTCGTGACCGACGGTTGCCTCGAATGCGGCACCTGCCGCATTGTTTGCGACCAGAAGAATGTCGATTGGAATTATCCGCGCGGCGGTTTTGGGATATTGTTCAAATTCGGATGATGTTTTCTAAATTAGACTAAAGAATTCATTCTTCAACATTCCTACAGTAGCGGAACATTATTTAAGTAATTTAGAAAATCTCCCACAAAAAAGCAGATATACATAGCTTGGAGTCAAGCCCTGCGAATCCCAACATCGCCATATCACCATCAGGGAGAGCAGAATGGCGGGCAAGTTTTCAATCAAGGCGGCAGGCGGTTTTCCACTGACATCGGGCTTGACCGCCTGCCCGGTCTTTTCCGGCGACGGGCGATTCCTGGCGGTATTGATGCCGCCGACGCGCCGGATTGGCGTCTGGGATGCGGTTTCGCAGACTCAGGTTGTGGTCGGGAAATCTTCCTTTCCGAATCCCTGGGGATTGACGATCAACCACGACGGCAGCCGCGTTGCTGTGCGCAGCGATAACCGGATGGATGTGCTGGAGGTTCCCTCCGGCAGGATCATTCGCTCAATCAAGAAAAAGAATTACGCTGAAGGCGACCATCAGCAGTTGAATGCCCAGGGCAATCTTCTTTTCGATGCCTCGAATGGGGTTGAAGCCGGTTTCATGATCTGGGATGTCGACAACGGCAAATGCCTGGAACGTCATCCTTTCGACGGCGAAAGCTACATGGTGACGGCGATCAGCCGTTCCCGTGACGATCGGGTTCTTGTCTGCCTGAATGCCAAGGCGGAAGCCGAAGCCAGGGGGATGAGGGATGAACTGTGGCTGCATGATGGCCAGAAGATAGAGCGGATCGAGCTGGATCTGTTTGCTTGTACCGCCGCAATTTCGCCTGACGGGGAGAAGATTTTCGTGGCCGGACAACGCAGGCCAAACGCTGATGCCGTCTTTCGACTGATCGATCCTCACGGCAAGATCCTGGTCGAGAAGGAAATGGGCAGCGAACGCACATTCCCGGTGAGAGTTCCACACTGGAAGCCGGATGGAACAGCGATTGCATGGAAAGCGGCTTGCGAAAATACGATATGGTTGCTGGACGCGGAAAGCCTGGAACTCACGGAGACATGGTTATGGTCGAGCATTTCCGTGGCATTCGGGCAGGACGATCTGGTGGCGGTGGCAGGGGACAAGGGCGTTGTCCTGCCGCATCGGGCGCTTGCCCAGGCTGCCGAGGAAATCGGGGAGCCCGCCAAGATCATGGCCGAACGCCGGCAGCGCGCCTATAGCCGGGTTGTCGAACTGCGCAAAGCCTCTCCGCCGCGCGTTGCAATATTTCAGCATGAGGGGAAACTGCGCATCGAAGCTGAGCGGCTGATCGGGCCTTTCCGTTATTTGCCTGCGCCGGAGGAGTTTTGCGAGCTGGCAGACAGCAGCGATTTGTCCTGTATCGCTCAGGCCGCGCGTCGGGCATTGGCTGAATTTCGGCTTGTCTGCCTTGATGCGCGCGAAGCCTGGTTATGGAATCCGGCAGAAGAAGCCGGACGACTCAGGCAGTCGGGCGTCTCGGAAGAGATGATCCCGCAGGTGCGCTATCTGTGTGGCCTGCCGCCCTTCGTCAATCCTGCTGTCCCGCCTGGCAGCCGCTATCTGTTCCTGACCCATCATGAAGGTCTGCTGGAGTTATGGCCTGCCCTTGCAACAAGGGAAGGGGAATTTCATGAGCGCGACTGGCCGCATATTGTCGTGGCGGATACGATCAGCGATGAGGCATTGGGCCAGGCAATACTGGACGGGTTGCGCCAATGCACGCACTGAAAAAGGGATAACAGGCAGTGGCGCAGGGAACGCCACCTTCGGCGTCCCGTGTATTACTGGGGCAAAGCGTCGAATTTTATTTTGATCAACAGTATTTCCGGCCTGCCAGCGGTGCGTACCCGTGGCCCCCAGGTGCCGGCGCCGCTGGTGACCCAGTAATGCGTCATGCCGCGTTGCGAATGTCCGTGGGCGTTTTCGTAGATCGCGGAGACGATGAAGTTGATCGGGAACAACTGCCCGCCATGCGTATGTCCGGAGAGTTGCAGTGCCGCGCCTGCGGCTTCGGCTTCTTCAAGGTGCAAGGGTTGGTGATCGAGCAGAATCATCGGCAGTCTGCGAGTGCCTTCCGGAACCGTCGCCAGAATCTCCGGCAAAGCGGCGCGTGTCCTGCCGGTGAAACGCTCCTTCGAGCGATCGTCGCGTCCGACGAGCAGTAGCTCGCCCCCCGGCGCCGCCCATTGATCCCGCAAGATGCGGATTCCGCTTCGCTCCAGAATCCCGATGCTTTTTTCGGCTTCTCCGGAAATGTATTCATGGTTGCCCAGGATTCCCCAGATTCCCAGAGGCGGGTTCATGCGCTGCAATCCAGCTCTCATCGCCTTCTCGTCCAGGCCATGATGATCGTCGAGAACATCGCCGAGAAAGAGCAGCAGATCGGGGTGCTGCGGCTCGATCAAGTCGATGAGTCCTGAAAAATATCCGGCGGAAACCATGCGTCCGAGATGAATGTCCGAGAGCGCGGCGATCTTCAACGTCCGCCCTTCCAGCGCGCTGCCGGGAGGAGTTGAAAGACTCAATTCAACCTCGCGCACGACCGGAGTCGCGGTATTGATCCATCCGATGACCGAAATCGTCAGGGCGCCAGCAGCAATCGCCGCGCAGACGGCATAGCGCACGGCGGGCATGCCGCTGTTGAGTTGCGGCAGCCAGTGGAAGCTGCGGTTCAAAAGGCGAAAGACATCGACTGCGAATAAAAGGATGATCGAATATAGCGCCAGAGAAATCCAGAGTGATCCAATCAGCGCAATCAGCCTTTCCGGCCATGCGTTTCCTTCGAGCATCCGCGCGAGCAGATAGGCGCAGGACGCGAAGGAGACAAAAAGGCAGGAGAGGATGCGAAAGATTCCCGCCCCTTGCAAGGCGAAGAACAGCCGGGCGATCAGCCAGAAATTCGCCAGAAAATAAATGCCGAGGATGAGGAAAAAAATGGGCATGGCTAAAGTGGAATTTTTATGCCAAATTTATGATCGGAAAACGCAATCGTGGTTATCGATGAATCCCAGGCGCAGCATCAGCCAGAACGAGGCCGTCGACAGCGCAAAGGCCAGCAGCCAGGGGCGAAGCCAGGAAAGATCCGACAATTCGGCGCTTTCGGGCAGAAAATAAAATGCCCCGGCAATGCTCAGGCCGTAGAGCGCCAGCTTGTGGCACAGAAGGATGGTATTGATGCCGATATAGGCTGCGCCGCCGCCCAAAAAATAAAAAATGAGCCGCAGGCAGAAAAAGAAAAGCGCGCTTACGGCGATCAGCGAGAGCATGGCGGCAACCGCGCAGAGCGCATCGATCAGATTCCGTGGACGTGGAGAAGAATTTGGAGTGCCGGACATCTTGTCTGGAATTTTCATTTCCCTGGATTTTCTTCTGCCCCGATTCACGGCAAGAACGCCGGAAAAGCATTGCGCGCAGTACTGCGAGGAGGGGGGAATGGGCAAAGCCGGAAATCTTACCGTGTTTTACCCGGGGAATGAAATGGAATCCGGTTTGGGTTCCGCACGAGCTTGTAGTTCGCAAAGCATTTCAAAGGCTTTCTTGGCGCGCCCGGCGTCCGAGGCGAAGGGATCATCGGCGTTTTTATTGAGTGGCGTGTCACTGACCCCGGCAGAAAGGCTCAATTTCAAAGGTTTCATGAAAGCGTGATCCGAAACCGTGACGCCCGTTTCCACCGGGTTGTCGGTCACTTCGAGTTCTGCCGTATGCACTTCCTCAAACACGGCATCGAACACAAGCCCGTCCATTTGGCGGAGAATTGCTACTTCCTGCTTGTCTGTCTGATCGGCCATTTCTTCATTCCTTGTTGGTGCAAACCGGATACTTTTTGCTACTCAAACCCCTTTTACCTTTTGCGTTTCATTTGCCATAATTAAAGTATGGAAAACAGAAAAACTTCGGAAAAATGATTTTTCAAAGGAGAGTCGATCATGTGGAAAAAAATGATAATCGGGGCCGTACTGGCAATTACTGTCTGTGTTGCCCCAGTCGCCAGTGCCTCTTGCCCGTCTCAATCTGACTATCCAAATCGTGCTGCATACCTTTGGGACAAGGACAACCATAAGGAATGTGTGCATCAATCGGACTCCCCGAATCGCGCTGCATACCTTTGGGATAGCGACAAAAATAAAAATGTGCATCAATCCGATGCACCCAATCGCGCTGCATACCTTTGGGACAAGGACAATAAAAAACGCGCTGCGGATCACAAGAAGTAAGACTCAATACGCCTTCGCTGATTGCAAATTCCGAATCGTCTGCCGATTCGCCTTGTCGAGTTCCTCCCGCACGCTTTCCCCCGCGCGCGCCGGATCGGGCGACTGGATGTTGATCGCCTGCACGGTGGTATTCGTCGTGTTCGTCGTATTCGACACCTGAGACAGATTCCCTCGGCCCAGCGGTGACGTCGGCACGCCGCCCGGCCCGCCCATGCGCGGCGGGGTTGAAGCCTCCGGCCCTTGCAATGCAGGCGCTTGCGCCACCGCGTCGGCCACCGTCGGAGAAGCGGAAGCCGCCCCGCCGGACACATTGACCTTGATCTCGCCGGATTTGTCCGTCAGCCCCAGCAACTCGCCGACCTTGCGGATGGCGCCGGTCACGGTGTCGATGAAACCCATCACCCGCTGTTTCGCACGGTCGATCACCCCGAGCACCCAGTCGATCACGCTGTTGATTCCATCCGAGATGAATTCAACGATGTTCCCGATGGTTTCGGCGATGAACATCACGATCGCGACGGCGGTATCCTTCCACGAGAGAAATTTGTCGATGATGGCTTCGATGAGGAAACTGACCGCTTCCCTTGCTTCGTCGAATGCCGCGCTCAAACTCTCGCCGATCCAGTCATAGACCCAGCCGACGAATCGCGCGATTTCCGTCAGAACCGTGATGATGATCTTCCACATTCCGACGAAAAAGCCGATGAACATCTTCGCCGCAGAAATCGCGTAAGGGATGATCAAGGCCAGCAGAAACACGATCCCCTTGAGCGCCATTTTTACGATGGGCCAGAGAAAGGACACAATCGACTTCGCCATTTCCCAAATCGCCCCGCCAAGCTCCAGCAACGGCCCCTTGAGTTCTTCCCACTGCTCCATCCAAAAGTCGATGAACGCCCCAACGCCTTCCTCCATGGTGTTGATGATGTCGAGCAGCGCCGGGAATTCCTTGCACAGGTCGCCGATGACGGACTCGTTCCCCTCCTTGAAGTTCACGAAGTCGTCGATCAGCAGGCCGACCGCGATAATCAGGAGACCAATGGCAACCGTCATCAATGTTGCCTGGAGGGACGCGAGGGTAAATGCCTTGGCGAGCATCTTGACCCCCTCGATCACCGGAGTGAAAGCCTTGTAGGCCGCTACCTTGACCAAGGCCGCAAACGCCGCCGTCAGCAGGACGACCCCTGTTTTCGTGCTGGTCAGCCAGGAAACCAGGTCGATGAACTTCCCGCCCAGCCTCATGATCCAGTCCCAGGTGAAGGAAAGCGCGATGTTGAAGAGCTTCACGAATTTTTCGACCCGGCTCTGGATAAGCGCCCTGTTCGCCAACAGCCATTTTCGGAAGCCGTCCATCATCTTGGTCATTCCCGGCATCAGGCGCACCGCGATCGAGCGGCCAAGGTTCTGTACGATGGAGAGCGTTTGCCGCAGCGAGATCATGTATTCAGTCGAAGTCTTTGTGTCCTTCTCGGTCATCCGCCCGAAGGCGGCGGCCTCCTCGCGCATCTCCCGCATCTTGTCCCTGCCCATCGTGAGCATCGGAATCAGGCTGCGGTCGAGGCCGAGCTTTTCCGCCATCGAGATTTGCTCCTGACGGGAAAGCCTCTCCATCTTTCCGGCGATGTCCCCGAGCATCTCGTCGGTGCTTTTCAGCGTCCCGTCGGCGTGCTTTGCCGACAGCCCGTAGTGCTCGAACGCCTGCGCTCCGCGCCCGAATCCCAAGGCAGCATCGCCCATCACGCGATTCAAGCCGCCGATGGACGCCTTGACCGCCTCCATGTTCGATCCGGTCATCGAGGCCGCATAGCCGAGCTCGGAGACGGCTTCCACGCTCATCTGCTCCAGATGCGCGAAATCGCCCAGGCTCTCGGTGTTTTTCGCCATCGCAGTGACAAAGCCGCCGATGGCAACCGCCCCGGCGCTCATCACCTTGCTGACGCTCATCACCATCGACTTTGCGTCGTTGAGCTTCTTCGTAAAGGTGACAAGCTCTTTATCGTCGATCTCGAAGCCGAACAGGGCAAAGAAGTCCTCGATCATCGTAGACATGGTCTATTTCCGTTTGTTGAGTTCTTCAAAGCGCCGCTCGTATTCGCCCTCTTCGTCCATGGCTTCATGGAAATCCGCCAGATCGTCGATCGAATACGTCCCGTCTTGCAGCTCCCGCAGCCGGCACAGCGGCGGATCGCGCATCACGGGACGCATCACGTACCAGTCGAGATTGGCGGATTCGATCAGCTCAACGCCGCTTGACCGGCGCGGAGAGAAGCGAAGAGGTTTTCGGGAAAAAAATCGGAGAAATTGAAGCGCAGCGCGGCGATGAATACCTGCCAGAGTTCCCGGTTGCGCCCGGTGAAGGTCGTGTCGATATTGCTGATCCGCTGCCCATCGCAGGACACGTAGCGGAAGACGGTCTGCATCGTTTCGAGCAGTTCCTCGGCGTTCATGCGCGAGGCCAGCAGGCCGATTGCCGCCGCCCCGGCAGATTCCGCCGCCTCTTCGCTGCCCTTCTTGGCGTCCGTGAACGCCTTGAACAGCGGCTCGCCGATAACCCGCGCAATCGCCACTTCGACCTTGACTGCTTCGACGGCAGGCAGCGTGCCGAAATCGTAGCGCCGCCCGCCGATGTCTTGAGTCTTGTCCATTGCCGCGCCCCCTTAACCGAAGACGCCCGCGACGCCGCCCACAGCGCCGCTGCCGATCATCGCCGGATCGCCCAGCAGCAGGTCGAGTTTCTCGACGACGACCGTCCAATCCGCGCCATTGCCCTGCGCGCCGCGCGTCACATCGGTCGGCTTCTTGATGTAGCCCTTGCCCGTGCCCAAGTCGTTTCGGAAGTTGTCCTGGAACAGCACATCGACCGGCACGAAGGTCTGCGCGCCGCCCTCCATTCGGCTGACCAGATCGAGCAGGAATTTGTTGGACGAGCTGGTTTGCTGGAGCTTGAAGCTGAATTCGCCGGACTTGTCGGCGGAAATGCTGATCATCATGTTGCCGTCGGCGCCGACCTTGTGCGAGGCGGAATCGGCGCTGCGTTTGATGCTGATCACGTCATCGCCCTCGGCCCATCCGGTAATCTCGACGCCGTTGATGTAGACGACGGTGTTCTGGAAAGAATATGCTCTCATGCTGCGCTCTCCTTATCGCTCGAAGGTAACTTCGATGTTGGCAAAGTGAATCGCCCCGGCGCCCTTCGCCAGAACCTGAATCGGCGGCGCTTTCCGGGCTTCGCGGTCGGACTGGTTCTGTTCTGCCACCGGCTGCGCATAGACGTAGAAGCCCTTGGGCAGATAGTCCCCGGAGTGCACTTCGCCCAGATCCATCCCGTTCCACTGCCCCGGCGCGAGCAGCCCGTTATTGACCCCCTGCTGGCAGGCTTTTTCCACCTGCTGCACGAGCGAGGCCACGCCCTTGTCGGTCTGCGGCACCTTCGTCGTGCGGGTGTACATGTAGCCGAAGACGTTCGTTTCGATCGCGTTTTGCAACCAGTCGCAGCCATGCACCTCGTCGAAGAAGCGCCCGGAGGCCATCACGCCTTCGGCCAGCATCGCCGAATCTCCAAAGTAGGTGTAGTAGTTGCAGTTCTTCTTGACCAGCGCCTGGCGCTGCGATTCGGTCAGATTGACCGGCGTCGTTCCCGGCAGCAGCTTGAATTTCAGCGTGATCGTTGTGTTCTGCCCCTCGAAATTGACCACGAAGGCGCGGGCGAAGGCCGAGACGATCTGATACGGATCGTCCTCGTCCCAAGTCGAAATCGTCCGGCTGTACATGTTCGCCTTCATGAACGAGCAGAGATCGTCTTCGGCGGCCATGTCCAGCACGTTGGAATCGCGGGTCGTGAAGCCGAAAACCTTCACGCGCGCTTCCGCCCATGCGGCAGCTTCCTTGATTTGCGCCGTCGTGAGTTCCTTCGTGAAAGCGAATCCGTACCACGAAGGCTCCCGTTCCTGAAGCCGGGAGAGCGCGTCGGTGACGCTCTCCGCATCCACGCCTGCGGATTTGAATCCCAGCCCGGCGGCGTCCAGTCCGAGCATCGCGCTCAAGTCGATCGCCGTCCCGGAAGGGGGCGTAGCAAAATCCACCGTCGACTTTTTCCCGGTCGTATTCGAGCGAAGGACGAAGCGCGTCCCCTCGAAGAAAAACTCCGTCCCGACCGGTAGCGCCGCTTCAACCTCAGACGCCAGCGCGTTCAGGTTCGCACAGCCGGACAGGTCGATGCCTTCGATTGGGTGATTCACCCCGTCGATACGAATATCGAATCCGCCGTCCGTGATCGACTGGAAGCGCGCCAAATCCTTTTCAAAATTCACGCTGCCGAGCAATTCGCCCGGCACGCTCTCCGAAAACCGGCGGCTGATGCACAGTTCCGTCGGGCGCGGCGCTTGCGAGAAGAAGATTTGTGCGGCTCGATACTCCTCGTCCTCCCCGGAGAAATCGGCGGCCACGCCGTCCATGTCGGAGTAGAAGCGAATCGAATCGCCGATGGGAAGCCGGTTTGAACATCCAATGATGTTCAGGAGCCCGAAGCCCTTGCGCTTGGGAAAGGTCGGCGAACTGAAAATCTTGACGTCGACAACCTTGGAAACGGGAATTGTCATGGTGTTTTCCTTTCATGCAGCTCGAAAGATCGAGTCGTTGGGGGGGGTGGTTCGGTGTGAATCGCCATTGGGAACGTCCCAAAGGTCGGAACGCTCAAGGTTTCCTTCGCAATCAGGTGGAAGTCGATGTCGATCTGCCCGCGCTCTTCCCAGAGGCTGTTGACGACGGCGGACAGGTCGCGCGCCACGCTCATGCGCACCAGGCCGAGGCCCATGCTCTGCACCCGCTCCGTCGCATGCGGCATCCGCAAGAGCGCATGCAGTCGGCAGGCGCGGGTAAAGGCGTCCTTTCCGTAGAAATTCACCGAGGCCATGAAGGCGCGTTGCCCCACGGCGCTTTCCTCTACGTTCAGGGATGGCGCGGCTTCGTCCTTCAGCCGAACGTCGTCGACGCCCGTGGCTTGCAGAGTCGGAATGAGGACGGTGGCAAAAGGGGTTGTTCCGCCGGTCGGCGCGTTCTGGTTGGCCGGTCGGACGCTGTTTTTCGGCATGGAGAGCAGGACGCGCACCAGTTCCCGGACGTGACGGTTGATCTCGTTCATCCGGCAATCCCCACGGCAGTGGCTTGCCAGAAGCCTTCTCCACTCCAGTTCCGGACGCCGATCACGCGCCAGCGCTGCCCATTCCAGAGAATCGCATCCGAATCGGCGCCCTCGCCATCGGAATGCCGAAGCTCCTGCCGGCAATAGACCGTAATCGCCCGGTTGGCCCGCTCGCCTTCCGGCAGGAATTGCGCCACGTCTTCGGCTTTCGCCGGCTGCACCACGCCGATCCGCTTCTCAGGCTGTCCGGGAGCGGCAACATATTCGCCCTCGTTCTCGAAGCCGCCGGAGGATCGGATCAACTCGAATGCGCTGGCAAAATCCGGATCGTCGATCAGTTCGGAAACGTCGATCATTTTTGGTCGTCCTTCCAGAAGGTGATGGCCTGACGCATTTGCCCGGAGTCGATCAGCGGTTTGCTGCTGCCCTTGCGCTTGATCGTCGCCGGTTTCAACGGCGCGAAATGCCCGTTGGCGATTTCACTCTGCATGTCAGCGGCGGCGGTCATCCCGAGCACATCGAGCGCCTGGGCAACCGTCATCTTCTCCTCCAGAACCGCCTTGAGATTCTTCCGGTTCAGCGCGTTATATTTCTGCCGGTTGTTCCGCACCGAAGTGCGCAGAAAGGGCCGCTCAGGGGTGGTCCGCGTTCCGAATTCGTTCCGTCGCCCGATTTCCGCCAGAGACTCGCCTTCACCGTTTTGCTTGTCGCCGGGAATCCCGACCTTGATCCGCAAGCCCTTGTCGACCAGCCGCTTGCGCAGCATCTCGATATATTTCCCGTCGGAATCGCGCACGACGCGCACGGTGGCCTTGGCGCTCATACGGCAATCGCGCCCAATCCGGCCATGCGCCGAAGCGCAATGAAGCGCTGCCCGTAGGTCGTCGAAGCAAGCCAGGCATCGTCCGGCGTCCGGTAATTCGGCGTCGCCAGCCCGATTTGCACCTCGCCGACCTTTTTCAGGTTCGCGGCCAGCAGGGGCCCGGATTTCCCCTTCGCCGCCGAATCGCCGACAAGGAAATGGGCCGCCAGCGCCGCCCATCCCTGTTCGTAGAAAGCGCCCCACCGCGCTGCATCCAGCCACGGCAAGGCGTCTTCGATCGCCTGCGCGACCTGCGGATCTCCGGCGCCGTCAAACTCCGGGAAGCGGACGCGGAAGTCCTCAAGCCTTGGATTTGCCACCGCTGCCGCCTGCGGGTTTTTCCGGCTCGGGCTGTTTCGGAACCGAATTCGACTCCTTAAGCCAGCCCTGCGAGAAGAAGGCTTGCACCGCCTTGCTTTTGAGTGCCAGTGCGAGGAAAGCCTCATCGACGCGGGTGAATGCGATTTCCCCCTCCACCGCTGCCGGAACCGTGACCGACTGGCCGGCGGCGCGCAGCGTGATGGGATGTTCGCGGGTGTTCATCAGGATTTTTTCTGCCATTTTGGATCTCCAAAAAAAGAGGGCGACCGAAGCCGCCCTTAACCACTCACAGGAGGAGAGATTCTTTACAGTCCGTCGAAATACACGGCGGAACCCGGATAGCGGAACTCCACTCCGCCGTACTTGTATTCCCCGGCGATTTCGACCAGCAAGCCTCTGGGCTGCGGCGCGAGGAAGCGGATCGGCATCGGCACGTGCATCACCAGCTTGTCCGGCGACTTCGTGTAGACCAGCGCCCGCGCCGTGCCGCCCGCGCCAGCCGTATCCAGCCCGTAGGCCGACCGGATCTCGATGTCGATGCTGCGTTCGAGCTTGGCGATGTTGTTCTCCTGCACGTATTGCAGGATTGTTTTATCGCTGGCTTCCGAGCGCGGCGTCGAGGCCAGCACAGTCATGCACTTGGGCGGCAGCAAGATCATGGAAGGCATTTCCACGTAATTGGACTGCACCCAAACCTGCTGGATCATGTCGTTGATGTCCTTCAGGATTTCCGCCGGCGTCTTTGATGCCCAGTCGCCGTAAAGAGGCGTGCAGACCGGAACGAACGGGTTATTGAACAGCCCCGTCAGATCGCGCTCGCCGTACAGGCCAACGTCGTTCAGATGTCGGTCGTAGGCGTCAAAGGCCGCGTTGCTGCGCGCCTCCGGCAGCGACTTCCGCAGAAACGCCGATTGGCGCAATTCTTCCTGCGTGTAGTCGTAGCCGATGTCGCCCAGATAGATCGGCATCGTCTTCTCGCCGAAGGACACGTCGACCTTGTTGATGTCGCCGCCGCGCCCGGACGAACGCTTCCCGCGCCCGGCGTAGTCGTACATCTCATAGCGCACCGCCGTGGCGAACTCGCCCACTTCGGTGCTGACCGGGATGAATTGTTTGTACTGCAAATCCTGGCGCTTGCGGGCGTAGAGATTGGCCTCGGTGTAGGTCAATTGCCCGACGACGAACGACAGCGCCTCGTTGGCGTCTTTCGATGCCATGCTCGACAACTGTCCGGCCAGGACGACGTTGACCGCGTCGCGCATTTGCACTTCGCGGTACTGCTGTTGGGGGGATTTGGCCATGATGAAACCTCCTTTATTTGAGAATGCGGATCACGCCGATCTGGCCGACTTGCGTCTTGCTGTCCCAGAAGGCTTGCGTTGCCGGAAAGGTCTCGTTCGAGACGGCAGCGCTGCGCGCCGCGCCCTTGACCCCGGTTCCGGAAAAGCGGACATGCACCGGATCGCCCGGATTGCAAGCGTCCTCGCAAAGCACGTAGATACGCCCGATTTCAGCCACCGGCACTACCATGTCTTTCCGATAGGCGATGTCCCCGGCCTGATCGGCGGTCATCGTCGGGTGACGGACGGAAATCCCGAGCAGCTTGTCGGTCGCCGCCGAGGGCAGCTTGCAGCTTCCCTCCTCAGTGCCGCGCACGACGAAGAGACCAAAGTCGATTCTGGCCTCCTGCGACACGGCATTGACTACGCTCGACGTATTCAGATCGACGAGGTTGCCGGCAAAACCCGCATCGAGCATCGCATTGCCGTAGGTTCCCAGATCAATTTTTGCCATGGTTTTCCCCTTTCCAGGAAGTTGTCATTTGGTTGATGTACGCCTCGCGCGGATCGCTGTCGGTCGTCCCGCTTTGCGCCGCCTTGTGTTGCAAGAGCACCGCCGCCGCCAGAGGGTCGGTATCTGCGCTTCCCGCGTCGTGGGAGGCCGTCGCCGCCAATACGGAAAACGCCGTGCGGATCGTCGCCTCGTCGGCGTTATCGACCGTCTTACCGGAGAGCACCGCATCCAGCACCGCCTTGCTGTCGGTGTAGCGCGCAGCCACCACCTCCTTGCGGATCGCCGCGCACGTCTTCCCGTCGGTCGACACCGAAGGCGCCAGCCGCTTCGCGTCGGAGAGCATCGCAGACCAGGCCGACACCAGCGCGTCGCGCTGCTCCGGCGTCACTGCGTCTTTCTTCAGTTGCTCGATTTCCTTGTCCTTGGCCTCGATTTCCTCGCCTTTCTTTTCGAGTTCCTCGTCCTGCTTTTCGGCCTTCTCGACCAGCGCATCGAGCGTCATGCTCTTGTCGCCGACCTTGATGTTTGCGAGCTTCGCCCGCGCTTCATCGCGCTCATGCACGAGTTTGTCGATGGTGATAGCGGCGTTGTCTTCCGCTTCGATTGGCACTCCATCGACGACGACTTTCCGCTTTTCAGCCATCGTTGTATCTCCTTGGGGTTGAGGTTGAGAATCTGCAACCCGGCAAGCCGGGCCGCAACGCGCAGCATCCACAAGAGCAATGTGATTGCCGCGAATATTTTTCTGGATCGCCTGATAGGGCGTTCCATCCGGCGCGATGCCGTCCTTGAATATGAGGTCATGAGCGTACCCGCAGGAAAGCTGTACCTTTCCCTCCTCGATATTCCGGATCGACTCCTTGTCCGTGAAGGTCAGATCGGCGACGAGGTAATTGCCTTCCCGGCGCACCCGGTTGGAGACCCCGCGCGACAGCTCGCGCCAGTTATCGACCGTGACAAACTCGCTCGGATGATCGTCCGTCACCGGCGCACCCTCGAAGCTGCCCATCGCGTCGGCGGAAAAGACCTCCTCCTCCGGGCGATAGACGTTGATGATCCGCATCGGGTCATCCGGGTAGACATCCATTTCCATCGCCAGGTATTGCTGCACCCCCGAGCGCGCCACGCGGGCCGGGACGCGCAGATAGCCTTCCGGCGTGGTCTGGCGCTGCGAGAAGAGGAGGTCGATGCTTTGTTTCATTTTTTGGACCACCATGCCAGTACCAGTGCGATCAGCCAGCCAGTGGGCGCAATCGCCATGATCACCAGCCAGACCCACAGCAAAACGAATTGCCAGCGCGGTAGCCCTTTCAGGGATTCAATCACTTTGCTATGCTCCATGTATGTCATCCTTCTGGTTGTGCAGAGGGTTGAAACAGAAAGCCCCGGCTGTTGGTAGCAGCGCGGGGCTTTCGCTTTGTTACCACCAGCGAATGGCGTGGATCAGGGCGGCAAGCGAGAGCAGTATTGCCGGGGACAGCGCACAATAGGCAAACAGCCTGGCGGCCTTGTTTTTTGCGATCACTTTGAGCATCTTCGCGGTATACTTCATTCAAGTTCTGCTCCTTGGGCTGACAAGGGGTTGAAACAGAAAGCCCCTGATGTTTGCTGCATCAGGGGCTTTCGCTTTGTTCGGGAAAAACAAAAAGCCGCCGGGTTGCCCTGGCGGCCTTCGTGTTTGGGTTTGTTCAGTTACGCGGCGGCAAGCGTCTCTGCTTTCCTCTTGGCGTGAAGCTCATCAATCCATGCGCCTTCTTCGCTGTCGCGGTAAGAAATCGCTCGTTCCACATCCTCCAGCGCCCCTCTCAGGCTCTGGCTTTCGGGGTCTTTCCGCACTTCTTCGATCATCTCGTCACGAAACGCATACAATTTTTCGCGCGGCGCAAAGCTGTCGGGGGGGTCAATTAAATACTCTGCCATTACTTTGCTCTGCTTTAAGTTCGGCAAGCCGTGGGCCAATGAATGCGGTTTCGTCGCCGTTGCGGTAGGCAATCACGTCCTCAATCTTGTGAAGCTCGTCCTGAAGGTCTTCACTTTCCGGGTCGCCCTTTAATCCATCAATCAAGCTGTCGCGAAAAGCGTACAGCTTTTCCATTGGGCTAAATGGGCCTGGCGGGTCAATGAGGTAGTGCATGGTTACTTTCTGATGCGTTTAATGGCGAATACGGCCTCTTCTATGGCCTTTTCGAAGATTACAGCATTTGCAGCATAGACGGCTTTCTGTTGTGCGGCAAGGCTAAAACTGTAGCGAATGATACCAGCACGATCTAATGCAAGGTTGGTAAGGTGGGCAAGGTGGGCATCCAAAACGTCCGATTCAATGCCACGTACCCTTAACTGCGAAATCACCTCCATCCTTGCCGCATTCGACGCCATCCCAAGCTGCTTTATCCCTTCCCCGCGCATCGCCGAGAACACCGACCCATCATGCCCATGCGCAACCACACGGTGAACGCCGGGCCGGGCGAGGTATTCAAGGTCTCTACCCGAAATCGAAACCGAAGCCGGGTGATTGTGGTGCAACTCTGCCGCCACGCTCTTGTCGTCCAGCTTCCTGACCAGGCTTTCTGGTATCGCTACCCGGCCTTCCAGCCCACTCGTAAACTTCCCCATCTCCTTTCCGGTCACAGCGTCAAAGGCGGACAAGTGTTCCATGCCGTCCTTCATTCCTTCCGAGAGCACGTAGCGGGCGGCATTCCTTTCCAGTCCCGGCCATTCCCTGGCGATGGCCGCGCCGCCGATAAGGTTGGCTGCTGTTTCAGAAGTGCCGCCGCCTTTCCCGGACTGCTCCAGTGTCTCGTCCGGCTCCTTCTCCGGCTCGTCGTACCCGTCGATCTTGACCACTCCCAAGGCCACACATCGGCACATAATGTCGTGGCCTGGGTGTCCGGTTTCTTCCGGCGGCGCATCCCAGCGGAACCGTTGCCCGTTGTTTGCCGCGTGCGACTCCCGCACCCGCTCATCCCCGGCGGTGCTCCACTCGTATTCCTCGATCCCGAGCGATGTCTGCCGAATCTCGGCCAGCGCGCTGTTCAGCTTTGCCGTCTGGTCGCGGGCGATCACCTTGGCGCGGTACTCCGTCGCCCCGGTGAGTGCCTGAATCTCGTCTGCGATGGCCGTGTAGCGCTTGCCGGTCGTCACACCGTTCAGCACCGCGTTCTGCACCTTGTCCAGGTACTGCGCCGGGATCGACTGGATCAGTTGCGCATTCGTCGCCGCCGCCAGCTTCAGCGGGGCCGTGATGTCCTGCGAGAGCAGCAGATTCCGGATGTCCAGCCCATAGGCGCCGAAAACGCTCCGGAACAAAGCGTCGGCACTGTCGTTGGAAGCGTTGCGCAGGAACTCATCGACCACGCGCCGCGCCCATCCTTCGATGGCCCGATATCTCCGCAGCTTCTCAAACGCGACGCCCAATGCCGCAGCCACTGCTGCCGCTTGCATCCCGGTAAAGTCATCATCCCGCGTGTAGCTGTAGGCTGCTTCGTGCTCTTGCAAGACTGGCAAGACGCTGGCCCGGACATCCGCATCAAGCTGCTTGACCAGCGCGCGCAGTTGATCACGATACCGCGCTTCCGTTCGGCGGCTGGGCTTTGCCGGCGCCAGCCGTCGGCTCTTCGCCCGCTTGTGGTGATGCAGGATCAGCGTTGAGAGATTCATCTTTGAGCGCCTCGTTCAGTTCCTCGGCAAGGTGAATATCCTCGTCCGTGATGTTGTACGTGCCTTTCTCCTGCAACTGCTTGAGCACCTGCACTTCGGTCAGCACGGCGCCGTTCAGGTAGATCGCGTCCCGCTCCGCGCGCGTCTTCTCCAGCGCCGCTTGTTCTGCGTCGGTCAGTTGCCACAGCGGCTCGAAGTTGATAATCAGGTCGTCCGGGTAGCCACCCAGGGCAACCCGATACAGAACCTGGTAGAGCAGTTCCAGTCCCGGCCTCAGCTCGGCTTCCTGGAGCGCCTTGATCCGGTCGTAGTAATTGCGGATGTCGCTGTCGCCCGTCGAATTCATGCCCGCCGGGGACTGCCCAAAGAGCCTTGTCGCCGGAATGTCCGCCGCGCCGGAGATTTCGAGCATGAAGCGCTCGATCACATCCCGGACGCCAGAGAAAGTGTTCGTCTTCTGCGCGTACTCGTCCTGAGCATCGAGCAGCAGCATCCGGTTGAAAGACTTCATCGTCCCGGCCAACTCGAAACGCTTTTGAACCTGCTCTGTGCCCATGTCGCTGCCGAGCATGTTGCCCAGACCCTCGATTCGCAGCACATCGACCACTGCCTCGAAGAACATCGACGCTGCGCCCTGCGTTACTGTGTCGTACCGGCTCAGAGCGTCGTAGAGCGCCTGCACGATCGAGTCGTGCCAGTATCCGTTTTGGATGAATGTCAGAAAGGGAAGCTTTGCCCCGCGCGCGAAGATCATCCGGCTGCGATGCACCCGCTGCGCGGTCTGCGCCACCGTGTAAAACTCTGGTTCGCCGAAAGCTGCGCTGTTCAAGTTGGACGCAATCTCTCCATCGAAGCCGAGCCTCCAGCGGTCGAAGACGTGCAGCAGCACTTTCTGGTCTTGCCGGATGCTCTCCAGTACCAGCGGAGTTTCCGGATTCTGCCCGACGACATTGATAATCATCGCCGCGCCGCCGTAGAGCCGTCCCCACACCAGCAAGTCGCGTACCTTCTCCCGGACGGCGAGCGTCTTTTCCAATTGCCGCAGAGGATCGAGTTTTTCCGCCGGTGTTTCGGTCTCGTGTTCGATCCACTCCCGCGTCATGTCGTCGGCAGGGATGTCCACGATCTTGCGCACCAGCCAGTTGGTGCGGTACATCGCTTCAAGCTCGATGTGGTCGATGGCGCGCGGCATGACGTAGCGCCCATAGGACATCTTGTCGCGCCGGTCGGCCATGCCTGCCACGAGGTTTTGCAGGGTATCCGCGCTACGCCCTCTGGCCGGTGGCTCAGGGGGCGGCGGCGAATCCGTCGTTGGCTGCCGGTTTTTGAAAATCCGTTCGAGCATTTATGAGACCCAGTTCCAGTTCGTGTCTTTCGCTAACATTCCGCTGATTGCCATCACCAGCGCGTCTACTTGATCGTCGTGCAGATGCCCGTCATCCGCCGAAAACGCCTCGCATTCGGCCTTGAAATCCGACACCCAGGGCGCGTTTTTCGGCAGCCGCACATAGCCGGACTCGATGTAGCCCAGCACGTCGCACAAGCGCGTGTACTTGTCCTTGCTCACCTTGACGCCGGTGACGGGAATCCTCGCGTCCCGCTGGATCTTCTGGATCAGGCCGGTTCCGCTTGCCGCGTCCTCGATGTTCATCGACCGCAGCGGGGCGCTGGTTTTGTGGTCGTAGTCCTTGTGCTTCGCCCAGAAATCGGCGGCACGGCGCTCCAAATCCGGCGCTTCCCACTTGCCCCGCAGCAGGTCGAGCAGGTACAACCTGCCGTCGTCCCCGAGGCCGGCCAGCAGGAAAACGCTGTAATCGTTGTATTCCTTCGTCTTTTGTGCCGTATCCGCGAAGATCGCGCGCGCCGTGATGCGAGGCAAGACTTCGACCTCGCCGAACCATTCCCCGCGAATCACATTGCCGCCGGCAACGGTCGGTCTCTGCTGGTACAGCGCCAGCCAATCCGATGAAGACATGACCGCCTTGCGCTTCATCAGGAATTCCAGCGATTTGTGCTCTGGAAAAAGCGCCTCGCCCGCTTTCCGGTGCGGTTCGTCTTCCTCGGCAATCGCCGGGTAACTCAACACCTTCAAGCCAGGGTAATGCTCGATCAGCCGCCCGATGGGATCGTCGACATGCCAGCGCGTCAGAATCGCCAGAAAGGCCGCGTGCTCGGAAAAACGGGTGAAAAAATCGTTGGTGAACCACTCCCATGCCGCCTCCCGGATCGCTTCGGAGTTCGCGTCCGCGCGTCCGCGAATAGGATCATCAATAATGCCGATATCCAGGGATTCCCCGGTAATCGAGCCTCGCACGGTCGTATTTCGGAAAAAGCCCTCGTGCTCGACGTATTCCAGAATCTCCCGGTTGCGCAGGCGCTGCCCCGAAATCGTGACAACATTCGACGTGTTGATCCGGGTATTTGGAAAAATCTCGCGGTAAATCCCGGAATCGTACAACCGCTGCAAGCGCAGGTTGGCGCGGATGCCCAGACGTTCAGAGAAGGAGGTGTAGATCGTTCGGCAATCTGGATTCTGTCCGGACAGCCAGGCAACGAAGTCGATGATCTGAACCGATTTTCCGTGCTGCGGCGGCGCCTGGATGACCAGCATGGGGCGCTTGCCCGCCTGGAAATCCTCGGTGAAGGCTTGCAATTCAGCGGCAATCTCTTCCTGCCACCATCCCCAGATCATCTTGGGATTGACGATCTGCCTGAAACTCAGAAAGCACTTTCGCGCCTGTCTTAGCCGTCTCTCCCAGAGCAGTTCGCGCCGTTCACGATTCGATCCCATACTTTTTCAGTTTGGCTTCCAGTTCCTCGTCCGTGAGCTCGGACACTGGCTTCCAGGGATTGACGCTACCTTCCAGCGTGACATGCTGATTCTCACTGGGTTTTCCATGCGCCCGGTCGAGAATCCCGTTGGCGGCGGCGACTCTTGCGGAATGTGGCGCGCTCGAATCCTTCATGATCTCCAGAAGGGCGCAGATCGCCTCTTCCGTATGGCGCCCCGCGATGCTTCGGAGACTGGCCGTTGCCTTGTTGGGCGTACCGGCTTTTCTGCCGCCGGTCTTTGGGACGCCGGGTTTTCTTCCCCCTGCCATGATTTTCTATTCCAATCTACTTTAGAAACGGTTTTGGCGTTCCGTGAACGCAAAAAACCCGCGACGGGCGCGGGTTTCGGGGTGTTGTGCTACGTCCTGAGACGCAACTACAAACAGTCTAGCAGGTTTTTACCAAAAATCCGAAGTGAAGTCAAGCGGTTTTTGTGAAAAGAAAAATTTTCTAGGCGCTCGCCACCTATATTGCACCTGCAATTTAGTTGACTTTCCGGTAAAATGCAGCTACAATTAGATCATCATGATTACCTACGACGAAGACAAGCGGCGAGCCAATCTCAGAAAACACGGTCTGGATTTTGCTGGTGCCGACACGATCTTCGATCATCCGGTCGTCAGTGTTGAAGACGACCGGGAATCCTACGGAGAGAAACGGATCAATGTGCTCGGCTTCCTTGATGGGGAAATCGTTTTCCTGACCTACACAGAACGCGGCGAAGATTTCCGCGCCATCAGCTTGCGAAAGGCAACACGACATGAAATCAGACACTACGCAAAAAGCATTTCCTGCTAATCCTGAGGAATGGGAGCGCATCGTAGCCAATGCGCCTGAAACCGTCGATGATCCGGATTGCCCGTATGACCCGAACGATGCGGCGGCTGTAGAGGCATACTGGAGCCACCCGGATGTGATCGTCAGTCACTCCCTCGCCGAATTCGAGGCGAATATGGCGGAGCGCAGAAAGCGCGGGCCGAACAAGCGCCCGAAGAAGGAGCAGGTTTCGATCAGGTACAGCCCGGAAGTGTTGGCGGCTTTTCGCGCGACGGGGCGCGGCTGGCAGGCACGCATGGACGAGGCGCTGCAAGAATGGCTCAAGGGGCAGCGGACGGCCTGATTTTCTTCCCCCGGCATGCCTTCACGTCTTTCTTCGTCTTCGTCTTCGCCTTGTGTGCGCTGGCGGACAGCCACTGCATGTTCTGTGGCCGATCCGCACCGCCCGCGCAGAGTGGGACGATGTGATCTACCTCGTAGCCAGGGCATTTCCCTTTCGTCTTGCCGGTAGCGGGGCAGGGATGGTGCTGGCGGAATTCTGCTTTGGCCTTGGCGCTGGGATGCTGCGCGGCAGCAGCGACAGGGGCGGCGAGGAGAAGGGCCAGGGCGAAGGAGATGGCAGCTCGGGGTATGCTTACTTATTCGATAAAAAATACTTGGCAGAAATTTATCTATCAAGTAAAATTAAATTATGGAAAAGAGGAAAGCACACTATAGCTTGGAGTATGTCAAGGCGATTGTGGCCCGCGAGGGGATTCAAGCTTTCACGACTACCACCCGTCAAGGATTCAGGGAAATGGGTTTGTCCAGAGCGGAAGCCTTGGCGGTCATCGCTTCTCTGTCCGCCGGAATGCTGTACAAATCCATGACCACGTTTTCCGATCATACCCTCTGGCAGGACGTGTATCACGCGCCCTGCCCAAACGGGAAAACTGCCTACATCAAAATCACGGTGCAAGAAGGATCCGTGGTCATTCAGTTCAAGGAGCAATGAAATGAGCGCCAGAAAACCAAAGTACTGTCTCCAGTGCGACGACGGAACTAAGCTGGAGCTTGGTGTCAGAGACGTGATCATCCGGGCAGGCCATGTAACCCGCGTCGTGCCGGAGATTGCTGGCTGGCATTGCCCTCAATGCGGGGAAGTCGAGTTTGTCGACAAGGACAGTTCAGAGCGGCATATGGACGCGCTTGACGCGGCATGGGAAGAGGCCAGGGCGGCGGAATCCCTGCCGCTCAAGGCCATCCGCAAGCGCCTGGGATTGACGCAGGCGGAAGCGGGGCAGCTCTTCGGCGGGGGCGTTTCGGCCTTTTCAGGCTACGAGCGTGGGAGGGTGCAGCCGCACAAGTCGGTGGTCTTGTTGCTGCGGCTCTTGAACGATCACCCGGAACTGCTCAAGGAAGTGCGGAGGCATGCCTGAGGGCAGGGTCAGCAACAGAGGATGAAATTCGAGTCATTTTCATGCGAGGAGCAGAACGCCATGAAAGAGAAAGTTATTTTGCCAGCCTTTGGGCAGAAGAAGCTTCGCATGAATGTTTATTGCCCCGGCGTTTTTGGCATCTCATGATGTATGGGTTGCGCAGAGGTAGTGTTCTGCCGCCTGTTTATTGTGGGCGGCAAGCAAGCAGCGCCATTGGTCTACTTCAAAAGTGTTTCGCGCTCCTGGGTTTGATAGCGGCGCAAAATGTCGTAAAAGACGCGGACGTTTTCTGTCATCACCACCGCCTCGCCGCCGCGCGCGCGGCCTGCTTTCAGGCGCTGGTAATATTGTGGGCGCGAAAGGAGCGGTAGTACGGCTTTCATCTCGTACCAGGAGTCCGCATCCTTGTTCAGGCTTTTTGCAATGCTGCGCCCACCGTTCATGTGGCCCATGCCAAGATTGTAAGCGGCGACGGCCATCCAGGTACGGTCAGGCTCCGGCACGGAATCGGGTAGGGATTGGCGCAGACTGGCGAGGTATTCCGATCCGGCATGGATACTCTGCTTCGGGTCGAGGCGATTGGTGACGCCCATGTGGTCGGCGGTATCGCCGGTCAGCATCATCATTCCGCGCACACCGGTATAACTTGTCGCCAACGGATTCCAGTGCGACTCCTGATAGGCAAGTGCAGCCAGAAGGCGCCAGTCGATTCCCGTTTTCGCCTGGGCTTCCCGGAACATGTCTCGGTACTGCGGCAATACAGTGCGCATCCGCCGGATCATCTCCGATACGTCGACCGGACGCAGACGGCGGACATGTCCGAAATAACGATCCTTCAGTCGTTCCAGCGTACCGTCTTCGGCGATGCGCGCAAAGAAGGATTCCACTTGCGCACGCAATTCCGTATCGCCTGCGGGAAGCAGCCAGACGACCGGCATTTCTTCGCCCATGCTCAGGGTGCCTTGCAGATTCGGGAAAAAATTGGTTGCAATGTCGAGTACGGCGCTGTCGACCAGCGCCAGTTCGATTTTCTGTTCGGCGATATCTTCAAGCAAATCAAGTTCCAACCCCTGGTCCCATTCGACGACGCGCATTCCGGGAATCTGTTTCTGCATTTCGCGCAACACCTGTGCCTGGCGCGAACGGGCGATGGCATAAACGGTTTTGCCGGAAAGCTGTGACTCTTCGATGATCGGAAGCGAAATTTCGTGCTGGACGATGATATTTTCGCTGTACGCGTAGGGAGGCCCGTTTGCCAGAGCCGGATTCCCGTTCGGCGAAAGCCAGGCAGCCCCAAGCCTTTTCTCTCCAGGAGGGGCTGGTTTTCTGAGCCGGACAGTAATGTCGTCATTGTGCGCGAGCACCTTGAAAACGGCCTCCTTCCCGATTTCCGCAGCAAACAGTTGCACCAGATCGTGCTCGAAGCCGTTGGCAGTCGAGATTTCCTCTACCCCATAGACGGTAGGACCTTCGCGCGTGAACACCAGAAATTCGTTTTTTCCGACTTCCGAAGGGGGGGACGGAGGCGATCCGCTGTTGCAGGCGACAAGCAGAAAGGCGCCCAGAAGGAGCGAGCAGCACTTTTTACCGATCCCGGCGATCATGCTACAATCGCGCCCTTTCCGGAGAGGTACCGAAGTGGTCATAACGGCGCCGACTCGAAATCGGATGGTCGGTTAATCCCGGCACGCGGGTTCGAATCCCGCCCTCTCCGCCAAAGACAACAAACCCACGGGCCAAGGCGGCCTGTTTTTACGATAAGACGGCGTTTGAGCGCCGCCGCGTATTGTTTCCCGTTGCAGTCCCGCAGAACTTTCCCTGGTTTCCATGTACGGCTCCCTCGTGTCGAGAAGGAATCGTACCCTTTTTTGCTTCGCGGTACACTTGGGAATGATCAATCAACCTGCCAGGAAAACCTGCAAGGCCCGATCTGTATGGCAACAAGGAAGGCGCTATGATTAAAGGCGCTGGCAGTGCGCGCAGTGTTGGGCGGATCACGGTTTTTTTACAAACCAAACCCCGGCTTTGCCGAAGGTGTTCGGTTACCGGGAAATATTGTTTTCGGGGGGCGCGTGGTGATGCGATTGTCTGTTCCTGCTATTTCAATAGCTCTTTTGCTCTTCTCCAATATTTTCATGACAGTTGCCTGGTACGGGCATCTGAAATTCCCGACCGCTTCTTTGTGGCGCGTCATTGCCATAAGCTGGGGCATCGCGTTTTTCGAATACTGCCTTCAAATTCCTGCCAATAGATATGGATACGGATATTTCAACGCCGCAGAGCTGAAAACCATCCAGGAAGTGCTTTCCTTGACCGTGTTCATGGCCTTCTCCGTGTTCTATCTGGGGGAGTCGCTGAAATGGAATCATGTATTCGGCTTTGCCTTGATTGCGCTTGCGGCCTTTGTCATCTTTCATAAATGGTGAGCATCTGTCGGGCGAGGAGCTCCGCCATTGGTGGCCGGGGCAGCGAGGCACGAACTCGACTGGCGCCGAAGGTGTCCAAAATTGTGACGAGAAAGCCCCAAACTTCGGGTTGGGGCGATTCACAGCAGGGAAAATTACGTGTGCAGAAGTGGGCAAATTAAAAGCTCTCTGCACACAGGTGTTGACGTACCTGGAAAAACACTGATAGAATCTCATCTCTTTGGCGCGGGGTGGAGCAGTTTGGCAGCTCGTCGGGCTCATAACCCGAAGGTCACAGGTTCAAATCCTGTCCCCGCAACCAGTTCTTTAACACATTAGGATATTTGACAGGTGTGGGTGCTTGGTCTTTTGGTAGTCTGGCTTTTGGGCTGGGCTGATAGAAGATTGAAGTACTCGCATTTGAAGTATGAAAGCGGGTCTGGGTCTGGGGACGTGAGTTTCTGGATTTTAGATTTGTTTTCACGTCAAGCGAGAGTTTTAGGATTTGAAC
>WQZF01000011.1 GCA_009780885.1 Betaproteobacteria bacterium
GAGTCACCCCAACCTGAAGGTTGGGGATTCCTCGACACAGTGTGGGGCGCCTTTGGCGCCTGTCACGCTATGTCTCGCTGACCCCGCCATGAATGGCGGGGATTGCGCTCGACAGGTGTTCAAGGTCCAGGGGGAGATGTCAAGCGGCCATCGGGATCGCAGGAGTAGCCGCGCTGCTCGTCGAACCGGCGGTACTTCTCGGCGACCGCAGGATCCGCAAGATCGCCGTCGACCTGATTGGCGTCATCAAGTCCATCGAGTCCCTTGATGGACTGGACGCTCTCACCCCAGGCGTCGCGATCAACCTGTGGCCCTTTGAACTGGAGAAGGTAGGAGTCAAGAATGCCGCAGCCAGGCTTCTCGATCTCCTGACTCAAGGCATGCAGGTAATCAGTCTTGCGGGTAGCGGCCCAGTCGATGGAAAACCCGGCTCGATGGGACAGCTCCATGTGGATCAGAAGCATCGTGCGGCCGTTGCCGTCGAGGAACGGGTGCCCGTAGGCGAAGAGTCCCATGACTTCGCCTGGCTTCCGGTTCATGATTTCCCGGTCTTGGCCAAGACGCAGTCCTTGCTCGACTGACAACTTGGACGAGAGCGGGTGCGCGAACAGGACAGTTCCTTTCTTCACCGCAATCCCAGGCATTGTGGCAACGCGATCTTGCCCTGCCCAAGGATAGAACTCGGAGAAAAGGATGCGATGAACGGTCAGGAAGTCCGAGTATGCGAGCCCGGCTTTGCCGGCAAGATCTTGCTGCGCTGCCAGCGCGTTACGGATAAAGACTTCGTGCTCAACCTGTTTGATGATCCGGGAATCCTTCTCCTGGAAGCGATTCCGGAGATAGCCTTGCGTCGCGAAATCCTTAAACGGATCGAACATTCAGCTTCTCGCGCAGGTAATTGATGTGCAGCGGCACCACGTTGTCGCTGGCGACAACACCGGCACGCTCCAGCGCAATCAGCAGGCGCTCGATCTCGTCCAGATGAACCTCATCGTCGGAGAGGCGCGTGATCGTGTCGGCCAGCCTGTCAGCCGGTGTTTCGACGTAGGCAACACCATGAGCGGAAGCGAGTCCCAGGATGTAGTCGCGCAACCCGGATACGGGGAGTCGAGATACGGCCCGCTGCATTCCAATCGGCATAACAATTCTCCGCAATCAATCACACATTCCTGAATAACTATACATGAACTCCCCCATAGGGACACTCTGAATTCCCGAAGCCGTGATTCACTTTGTCGAGAGGAAAGGAGGAAACATTATGAGTGGCTCGAAAATCACTTCAATGCCCCAGGATGAGATACGCGCCGCCCACGATCGTGGCAAACGCGCATGGTCGAGCGGCTTTCGATGGAAGCGCCACGCGGATGATAGGGACAAACAAAATTTGATCCGCTTGTCCGGCGCGTTCGATTTGAACTTGCCGGGTTTCCGGTTCAGGGCCGACCCCATTTCAGCTCGCGCAGCTTCCGTCCCGCTCTTTGAGTCACCCCAACCTGAAGGTTGGGGATTCCTCGACACAATGCGGGGCACCTTCGGCGCCTGTTACGCCATGTCTCGCTGACCCCGCCATGAATGGCGGGGATTGCGCTCGACAGGTGTTCAAGGAAAGCTTTTTCCGGACTCAATTTTCTAAATTAGAATCAAGAATTCGTTGTTTATAATCACTACTGTAGCAAACTATTATTTAAGTAATTTAGAAAATCCGCCATTTCCCTGTATCCCGATTTCATTCTTTCACCTCAGGACAAACCTGCAATGCCGGGCTTCGCTTCGCTCACCCCAGGCGATGCGCCATGCACTGCCCAATAAAGCAGACGTCCCCGTAAAATAGGCGCGATTTCATCGACTTCCATCGCGCATTTTTTCTTCATGTCCTCTCCAACACCTTCTCACGCTGCGGACGCTCCTTCTCCGCGCCGACGCCGGTTCCTGCGCCGGATGCTGGCCTCCCTGGCGCTGATGGCGCTGGCCTTGCCGTTATTGGCCGTTTGGGGTTTGACGACCGAATCGGGACGCGATGTTGTGCTTGGCATTGCAGCGCACGCCAGCGCCGGTCGCCTGAGTTTTGGGCCGGCGCAGGGAACCTTGACCGGCAGCCTTTTTCTTTCCGAAGTGCGCTGGGAAGAAACCGGAAAAACACCCGCGCAAACGGAATCCTCCGCCGCGCCTCATCCCGGCGCGTTCCGCCTCGTTCTACGCGATGTCCGGCTCACCTGGCGCGCGTTCTGGCGCGACCGGGTGCAAATCGCCGAACTTTCCGCCGGGCTGGTCGATATCGTTTCGCCGCCTTCGGAGACGCCGCCGGCGCTGCCTGAGGATCTTTCGCTGCCGGTCGGCCTCGTCGTCGAATCGCTGCGCGTCGATCTTTTAGAGTGGCGCGACGCCGAGAAAGCGACGCCGCTCAGCGTCGCCGCGATCAAGGCGCGTCTCGAAAGCGACGGGGCGCGGCACCATATCGAAATCCTCTCGCTCTCCCTTGAGCGTCTCCACGCCGGAGGCAGCGTCGCGCTTGAAGGAAAGGCTCCCTTCAAACTCGACGCCCACGCGAAAATCGAAGGCGGCGGCGAATATCCCTTTCAACTGGCACTTGCCGCCGCCGGAGCGCTGGAAAAATTCGATCTTTCGGTCAAGGCCGGAGGCGTCGTCCGTGGCGAAGGCACGGCGCGGATCGAGACTCTGGCGCCGATGCCGCTTGCGGCAGCCGATCTCAAGCTCTTCGGCATCGACCCCGCTGCCTGGGTCGAAGGCGCTCCACGCGCAGCGCTCGATGTGATTGCGCATATCACGCCGGAGGCTTCTGCCGATGCAGGAAAAGGCACGCCGCCCGCAAGCGAGGGCCCAAAATTCACCGCCGACCTGAGCGTCGAAAACCGTGCCCCCGGCACGATCGACGCAGGCGCGCTACCGCTGGCTTCGCTGCGCCTCAGGCTGTCGGGCGATGCGCAGAAAATTTCTTTCAGCGACACGCGCGCCGTTTTGCGCGGCGGCGGCAGGATCGAAGGCAACGGTCGATTTGAAGCCGGGGAACTCGATTTCAATGGCCGGGCGCAAGACATCGACGCGCGCGCGCTCGACACCCGGCTCCAGACGACCCGGCTTTCCGGAACACTGCGCTATTCCCACAGCGGGCGCGGCGAAATGCTTGAAACTTCGTTGAACGATCCGCGTTTTTCCCCGCCCTTCTCGATTTCCACCCGCCTCCATTACCACGAGCAGGATTTGAAGATCGAATCGCTGACGCTGGCAGCGCAGGAAGCGCGGCTCTCCGCTGCCGGCCAGTTCCGCCTTGCCGCGCCAAGGCGTTTTTTCCTTGACGGACAACTGGAGCATTTCGATCCGAGCCGTTTCGTCCAGGCGCCCGCCGCCGACCTGAGCGCCCGGATCAAGGCCGAGGGAGCGCTCGATCCCGGCCTTTCCGTCGCCCTCGATTTCGCCTTCGATCCCTCGACATTCGACAGGCAGAAAGTCGGCGGCGGCGGGCGTTTGCGCCTCACTCCCGAGCGTGTTTCGGATTCCGATTTCACGCTGGAACTCGGCGAGAACAAACTCTCCGTCCGTGGCGCTTTCGGCGCTCCCGGCGACTTGCTGAAGCTCGCGCTCGACGCGCCGCACCTGAACCTGTTCGGCACTTCCGGCGCCGGAAACGCCAGGCTCGACATTGGCGGCACGCGCGCCCAGCCAGCAGCAAATCTTTCACTTTCCGTTCCTCGCCTGCGCTTGCCCGACGGCACGCAGTTGAGCCATCTTTCCGCCGGTGGACATCTCGAAGCCGGAAACGAAGGCGCGCTCCAACTCGATCTCGCGCTCGAAGAGTTGAGCGGCCCCGACAAACGCACGCTCGCCAACGCCGTCACGCTGAGCGCCGAAGGAAAGCGCAACGCGCAGACCTGGCAGTTGAACGCGCGCCTGCCCGCCGCCTGGGCGCCGGATCCGTGGCAACTGGCGCTGGCGCTCGAAGGCGGTTTCGATCCAAAAGGACAATGGCAAGGCATCTTGAAGCGCGCCGATTTTGGCCGTTTCGCGCCCTGCCGTGCTGCGGAAAACGGCGACAAGACGGCACGACAAATGAATGGCCTTTCCCTGGGCGCTCCGGCTTCGCTTTCGTGGCGGGAAAATACATTGAGCCTGGAAGCGGCCAACTTCGAGGCCGGCGAATTCTCGCCCTGTGGCGAAGCGAAAAAATCCGGCGCGCGGGACTATTCTCCGGGGCGGATCGAGATCGGCCTCCTGCGTTTGGGCAAGGACATCGTCAGCCACGGACGCCTCTCGCAACTGCCGGTGGGCTGGCTCAACAGCGCCGCCGGCACATTGCGTTTCAATGGAGACTGGGATTTGAACCTGGCTGCCGATGCCTTGTCCGGCAAGCCTTCCGGCGCCGTGGGCCACGCCCGTCTCGAATACGCGGGAGGGCGTCTCCTGCCGGAGCAGTCGACGGTGATCAAGACCCAACGCGGCACTGAAATCCAGGCCCCCGACATCAAGGCGCTGAGCGCCGATCTGAACATCAGGGAGAATCGCGTCAGCGCCTCCGCCAAACTCGTTGGAGGAAACGACGGCGTGATCGACGGCGCCCTCGAATTGACGCTCGACCCGCAGCGCAACTGGGGCCTGAAACGCGACGCGGCCTGGAAAGGCTCGCTCAATATCGCGCTGCCTTCGCTTGCCGGAACCGGCCCTCTCTTCGACCCCAACCTGCGTATTCGCGGAAGCGTCAGCGGCGCGCTCCAGCTCGGCGGCACTCCGGCGGCCCCGGCGCTTTCCGGCGCGCTTGCCGGGAACGATCTGAGCCTGCGCCGCGTCGATTTCGGCACCGACCTGCGCGAAGGCCGGATCGTGCTTGCCCTCGACAACCACCGCCTGCGGCTCGACCAGTTCCGTTTTGATTCACTGCTGGGGCAAAAAGCGCGCGATCCTCGCATCGATTTTGCAAGCCTTTCCGCGACGCCGGGAAAAATTTCCGCTTCCGGCGAAATGGATCTGATCGGGGGGCACGGCGACCTAAGCTGGGAATTTGAACGCTTTGGCGTTTTGCAAAAACCCGATCAATGGCTCACGCTTTCCGGAAAGGGCGATGTTTCCTTCTCCGAAAAACATTTCGGGCTCAAGGGCAGGATCGTCGCCGATGCCGGCTATTTCGAGCTGCCCTCCGCGACCGCGCCCAAGCTCGGCGATGATGTCGTCGTTCGCGGTCGCGAAGCGGAAAAAAATCCGCCGATTCCCTTCGATCTCGAACTCGAAGCCGACCCCGGACGCGCCCTCTGGTTTCACGGCGCCGGCGTCGACACCCGATTGACCGGCAATCTGCGGATCACCGCCAAGGCTGCGGACAAAACCGGCGCCCTCAGTTCCCAGGGCACGATCCGCGCCGCCGACGGCACGTTCAACGCCTACGGCGTCAAGCTCGTGCTCGAACGCGGCATCTTCACCTTCAATGGTCCGATCGACAATCCGGCCCTGTCGATCCGCGCCGTCCGGCGCAACCAGCCGGTCGAGGCCGGCGTCGAAGTCAGCGGCACGGTGCGCAAACCCCAGGTCAAGCTCGTCTCCAGCCCGAATGTTCCCGATACCGAAAAACTTTCCTGGATGATCCTTGGACGTGCCCCGGAAACCGATGCCGGCGGCGATATGGCCCTGCTTCTCTCCGCTGCGGGCGACTTGTTCGGAGAAGGCAGCGGCACGGCGCGCGAAATGCAGCGCGCCCTGGGCATCGACGAAATCGGCGTCCGCTCCGGTACGCTGGGCGGACAGGACAGCACCGACACCAGCCGCGTCGCCAGCACACAGGGATTTTCCGGCAGCAGCGCCAACACCGAGCAACTCGTCACTGTCGGCAAAAGGCTTTCCGCGAACACCACCCTCGCCTACGAGCAATCGCTGGCTTCCGCCGGCAGCATCATCAAGCTGACGCTCCAGCTCTCGCGCAGCCTCTCGCTGGTAGGCCGCGCCGGCAGCGACAACGCCCTCGATCTGTATTATCTGTTCAGCTTCGGCAAGGACTCCGGAAAACAAACGCCAGCCCGCGAGAGCGCAGGCCAGGAGCCGTGATTCGTCGAATTCCGGCAAGGAATTTCCTGAAATTTCTGGATGTTTCGTCCAAGGTGCCGCATAATGTTGGGTTCCCGTTCGTCGACAGTGAAGTTTTAATCGAGATGTCATTTCCGGCCCATCCGAAAGAGGATGAAAGCGCCGCGAGCGGAACCTGAGCAGGCAAACCGGATCCGGTGAGCCATTTTCAGTCCATCCAAGAGTCCAAGGCCAGTTTCGTCCGCCCAACGGCGTGCTGGCGGAGCTTTTTTTGGGTCCAGGGGAAATCGATGCCAGCAAGCGTCCTGAACTTGAAAAACGCCCCGTTGCAAACCCCCAAATTACCGGGATTGCACTTGATCGGGGATCTTTTTGAATGCCACTGCGAATCGAATCGCATGTTCGATGCCGAATGGATCGAACGCCATTGCCTGAAGCTGGTGGAAGACGCCGGCCTGACGGCCATTGCGCATGTCTTCCATCCCTTTGGCGACGGCGGCGGCGTTACCGGCATGGTCGTGCTCGCCGAATCGCACCTCTCCTTGCATACGTGGCCGGAAGAAGGCTTCGTCACCATCGACGTTTACGTCTGCAATTATTCCACTGACAATCGTGAAAAAGCTCGCCGGCTTTTCGACGCGCTGATTCGTACCTACGCGCCGAAAAGCCCGCGCACGTTCAGCATCGACCGCATATAACCCGTTGGACGCTTCCATTGCCGCTGGCGGCGCCGTTGCCGGACATACAGTCGCGAATCCAAAGCCTGGCGGTTCGCCGCAAACGCCAAATCGCATACAGTGAACATTCATCGCAAAACCGGAGCAGGCATGGAGAATCTGCCGATCAACAGGGCTTTTACGCTGATGGAGCCGGGGCCGGTCGTGCTGGTCACGACGCATGATGGAAGCAAAGACAACATCATGACCATCACCTGGACCATGGTGCTGGACTTCACCGCGTCCTTCGCGATGACCACCGGCCCCTGGAATTACTCGTATGCCGCGCTCGAAAAGACCAGGGAATGCGTGATCGCCATCCCGACGGTGGACATGATCGACATTGCCGTGGGCATCGGCACCTGTTGCGGGCGCGAGGAGGACAAGTTCGGGAAATTCGGCCTGAGCCGCGCCAGGGCCAGGCATGTTCAGCCGCCGCTCATCGAGCAATGCCTGGCCAATATCGAATGCCGGGTGGTCGATATCATCGAACGCTACAACATCGTCGTGATGCAAGGCGTAGCCGCCTGGTTTGACAGCAGCCGCAAGGAAAAGCGCCTGATCCACGCCATAGGCGACGGCAGCTTCGTCGTCGATGGGCGCAAATTCGACCGAAAGGAAATGATGCGCTCGAAATTGCCGGACGGGCTGTAGGCGACGCTGAACCATCCTCTTGAAAGAATAAATCCCTCATGAATCATTATCTTCTCGAACAATTGAACCGCGACATGGGCTTTTATCTGCGGGCAACGGAAACGCTCGCCGTCGCGCATTCCCCCTGGCAGAAAATCGAGATTTTCGAGAGCGAGGCTTTCGGCCGGGGCATGTATATCGACGGCTGTTTCATGACCTCGGAGCGGGACGAATTTTTCTACCACGAAAATATCGTCCATATCGCCGGCATCGCCCATCCCAACCCGGAAAGCGCGTTGATCGTCGGCGGCGGCGATGGCGGCGCGGCGGAGGAATTGCTGAAATATCCCGGCATGAAGCGCGTCGTGCTCGCCGAACTCGATGAGCAGGTCGTCTCGCTGGCGCGGCAATATCTCCCCCAAATTCATCGCGGCGCTTTCGACGATCCGCGCCTGGAGCTGCGCTTCGCCGACGGCAAGGCGTTCATCGAATCGGAAAGCGAGCGTTTCGACTTGATCGTGCTCGATCTCACCGACCCTTTCGGCCCGGCGCAGGCGCTCTACACTGCCGATTTCTATGCCTCCTGCAAGCGCGCGCTGAATCCCGGCGGCGCGCTTTCCCTGCATCTCGGATCGCCGGTCCACCGTCCGCGCACAATGAACCGCATCGTCAAATCGCTGCAATGCGCGTTTCCCATCGTCCGCCCCTACCTTGTCCCTGTTCCGCTCTACGGCGCTTGCTGGGCAATGGCCTCGGCCTCCGGGTCGCTCGATCCGGCATCGCTTTCCGAAGCCGCCGTGGATGAGCGCATTGCCGCGCGCGGACTTTCCCATCTCCAGTTCTACAACGGCGCGATGCACCGCGCGGCCTTCGCGCTGCCGAATTTCACGCGCGAGCTTCTGGCGCGCGATGACGCCCCAATCGCCCTGGGCGAACCCCTCGACGAGGTTCCCGACCCGTCGCAATTACCGCCGCTTGCGATAAAAATACTCGAAGCGCGGGAATAGTCTTTTCCATTCATCATGGTCAACCCCTGCCCCAAATGCGGTTACGTCCGCCGTGCGCGGGATAAAGGCTCTTCCGATGAATGTCCCGGCTGCGGCCTTATCTTTTCGCGCTGGGAACGGAGGGAGCGCTACAAACGGGAATTGCGGCAAATCACCGACGACCGCACTTTCCTGCAACGCGCGCTCGATTGCCTGCAACTGACCGACGGCGAAGCCCCGCAGGCGCGGCACCCCTTTTTCTGGGTGCGCCTTGTCGTCTACCTCGCGCTCCTGGTCTGGGGATGGAAAATCGCGGGATACAGCTATCGGGATGGCGAAATAATGAGCGCCCGTTTTGTCCATCTTCCGCTCCTCGTCTTCCACGAAGCCGGACATCTCATTTTCATGCCACTGGGAAATTTCATGCACATCCTGGGCGGCACATTGATGCAACTCATCATGCCGCTCGCCTGCTTTTCCGTTTTTCTGTTCCGCCAACGCGACCCGCTCGCGGCTTCATTCTGCCTGTGGTGGACTGCGGTCAGCTTCATGGACATCGCTCCCTACATGTACGACGCGCTCGATCCGAAATTGTTGTTGCTCTCGGGCATGACCGGCGCCGAAGACGCCGGGCACGACTGGATCAACATCCTCTCTTCCCTCGGAATGCTTCAGAAGGCCCATGGCATCGGCGGGGCAACACATGCCTTCGGAATCCTGTTGATGGTGCTGGCGCAACTCTGGGGCGCCCTGCTCCTGCTACGCCAGTATCGCCTGCCCGCTTCCGACGGATTGAGCGCAACCGGAATGGACGATCTTTGATTTTTCCATGCAAACGCACTGCTCGCCGAGGCGTTTTTTTTGAGCGAATTTTCTAAATTTGTTTAAATAATTTTTAACTAAAATTCACTACTATAGCCAATCATTATTTAACCAAATTTAGAAAATCGGAGCCTATTCACCCGGCAATCAAGGGTTGATTTCAAGGTATGCAGGATGGGTAGAGCGCCAGCGAAACCCATCGGGGTTCCAGAGGGAGAAATGATGGGTTTCGCTTCGCTCTACCCATCCTACATATTGCTTCCCCTCGCCTTCTGGCAAGCGATCTCACGCGCGTCTGCCGAAAACGCTCTGCCATAAACGCTCCACTGCAGCGATATGTCCGGCAACCGAGGCGCGGGCAACGGGCGCTTTTGGTTGCGCGTTCAACTGGTTGCGATGTTGCAGGCGGCGGTATTCGCGGTAGGCTGCGCGCGCAGATTCGCTTTCTTCTGCGTCGATCAGACCAAGCTCGGCAGCGATGCGCAACAGCGCGATATTGCCGGGATTGCCGCGCAACTCCGGACAGGTGCAGGCATGCGCCAGCACGAGATACTGGACGATGAATTCGACATCGACGATGCCGCCGACGCCGTGCTTCGGATTGAACATTTCCGAAGCGCCGGAAATTTCCGGAACATGGGCATCGAGCATCTTGCGCCGCATTTCCACGACATCGTCTTTCAATTTTTCGGGCTCGCGTCCGGCGCGCAGGATTTCCTGGCGAATCGCTTCAAAGCGCTCGCCTGCGACGGCATCGCCCACGCAAAAGCGCGCCCTCGTGAGGGCCTGGTGCTCCCAGACCCAGGCATGATGCAGTTGGTATTCGCGGAACGCGGCGACGGAAACCGCAATCAACCCCGCCTCGCCGTTTGGCCGCAGGCGCAGGTCGGTCTCGAACAGAATCCCCGAAGCGGTCTGGCTGGAAAGCCAGGTATTGACGCGGCGCGCGAGCTTGGCGTAATTCTCCTCGGCCTCCGGGGCATCGTCGTCGTACAGGAAAACCAGGTCGAGGTCCGAAGCGTAGCCCAATTCCTTGCCGCCGAGCTTGCCGTAGCCGATTGCGGCAAAGCGCGGCTCCTCCCGGTGCCGCCCCGAAATCCGCTTCCATGCCAGGCGAATTGCCGCTTCGAGCATCACATCTGCCAGTTCGGTCAGATGATCCGAAATCCGCTCGATCGTATGCAGCCCGGCAAGATCCTGCGCCAGCAGCCGGAACACCTGGGCATGATGCGCCTCGCGCAGGATATCCATCTCCCGTTCGATATCGCCGCCGCTCCCGGCCAGTTGCCGTTCGAGATCGGCCCGGAAAGCCGGCCAGTCGGTGGCCGTGTCGAGCAGGCCCGGAGCGAGGATTTCATCGAGCAGGAGCGGATAGCGTTTCAGATACTCGGCGGCCCACGAGGAGACGCCAATCAGTTGCGCCACTTTCGCAAGCGCCTGCGGATATTGCTGGAGGAAGGCCAGATAGGCGCCGCGCCGGCTGATCGCTTCCAGAAGGTCGAGCCCACGGGAAAAGGCCGCATCCGCTTCCGGCAAACCGGCTGCCGCCGCAATCAATTGCGGACCGACCGCATCGAGACGTTCGCGATTGCTCGCTGGCAACTGACGGTAACGCCCGGAATCGCGCAGACGCCCGAGCCGTCCCCATGCCTCTTCGGGGCGCGCAAAACCGAGCCGGGAAAAACGCCCTGCCCCTTCTTCGTCATCGCATTCCTGTTGCCACAGCGTATCCAGTTCGTGACCGCCCTCGCCGGGGTCGGAAAAAACCTCCTCGAAATGACGAGAAACCCGGCTCCGGTGCGCTTCCAGTACCGCTGAAAAATCGCTCCACCCGGAAAATCCCATCGTCGCCGCCAGCGAAGCGCGCGCCGCCTCGTCTTCCGGCAATTCGTGCGTTTGCGCATCCTCCACGTATTGCAGACGATGTTCGAGACGGCGCAGGAAATCGTAGGCTTCGCCCAATTCGCGGGCGGTTTTCTCCGCAATGAAACGCCGGTCGGCAAGCAGCGCAAGCGCCTCCAGCGTCGGCCGGATCTGCAGGGCAATGTCGCGCCCGCCCCGAATCAACTGGAATACCTGCGCGATGAATTCGATCTCGCGGATTCCGCCCGGCCCGAGCTTGATATCTCCCGCCCGGTCGCGCCGCGCAACCTCGCGCCGGATTTGCGCGTGCAGATCGCGCATCGCATTGATCGCGCCGAAATCGAGATATTTGCGAAACACAAAAGGCCGCCCGACCCCGCGCAAGGCCAGAAGCGCCTCTTCATCCAGATTGATGCCAGCATTCATCGCCCGCGCCTTGATCCACGCATAGCGCTCCCACTCGCGCCCCTGCGTGATGAAATAATTTTCGAGCGCCTCCATTGAACACACCAGCGGACCGGAATCGCCATTGGGCCGCAACCGCATATCGACACGGAAAACCCGCCCGTCCTCCGTCACTTCGTCGAGCGCAGCAATCAGCCGCTTTCCCAGGCGGTTGAAAAAATCGTAATTCTCGATTTTCTTGCCGCTGCTTCCGTCGCCTGCCGTCTCGCCCTCTTCGGGATAAATGAAAATGAAATCGACATCGGAAGACACATTCAGTTCGCCGCCCCCGAGCTTGCCCATGCCGATCACCAGCAAACGCTGCGCCTTCCCTTGCTCATCCAGCGGTTCTCCGTATTGCGCCGCAAGCTGCCCATGCAAGAACCCGAGTGCTGCGTTGGTTGCGACATTGGCCAGCGCGGTCATCGTTGCCGTCACTTCAGGGAGCGGCGCGAGCCCTGAAATGTCGCGCACGACCAACAGGGCCATCACGCGCTGACGCAAGCAGCGCAGGGCGCGTTTCAACTCCGCCTCATCCCGGAAAGCGCTGCGCGAGACCCCGCCGTCGGCTGCGGAAGCGGATCCGGCATTCTCCCCGCGCAGGAATTCTTCCATTCCTTCCGCCGAAAGCGGCATCCGCCAATTCCCGGCAAGCCACTCGGCAAGCGAGCGCCGGGCACGAAGCAAGCGGCATAAAAAATGGCTGTTCGCCAACGCAAGCTGCCACTGGGCAGGGAATTCCACCTCCGGCTTCACTTTCGGTTCGTCATCAACCATCTGCTCTTCATTCATCTTCCGATCCCTGCCTTCATCCATGGAAATGCCGATTAGGCTTACCGCTCATCATCAAAAATTGACCGTTCGTCGAATCGGACGATCAAGGAAAAAAACGGTTCTTGCAGAACAAAGTCATTTAAAAACATAAATATAAAGTCCAATTTCTCATTCCCTCAAACAGTTTTCCAGAGGATTTTGAGTTGACACGCCGCAATGAATCTAACTATTTTGGTATTCAGAAAAGGATTTTTTCAATCGAGATTGACTTGTTTTTTTGGAGTACCGCAAACATGCCACAAGAAGAAAAGAGAACGTACACTTTTTCCAGACGCCTGAAAGAAGCCAGGCAGGAAGCCAACCTGTCGCAAGAGCGCCTGGGAATACTGGCGGGCATTGATGAAGGCTCCGCGAGCGCCAGGATCAACCAGTACGAACGCGGAAAACACGCGCCCAACTTCCTGACGGTCAAGCAAATTGCGGAAGTCCTCAATGTCCCGGAAGCCTACTTCTATACCGAAAATGACAACATGGCCCAACTCCTGAGAGTCTTCCACCGGAAACGCAAGGAGAATCAGGAAAAAATCTGCGAATACGCATGGAACCTGAAAACCATCATCTGAAAACCGGCATTCGATGCGTCCGACACGTGTGACGCCTCTTTGACCCCCCCCTTGAACGCCATGTTTTCCCGGAACCCGGAAAATCAGGCGTTTTTTTCCCGGATTATTTTCTAAATTTAGTGTAATTATATTTCTTGTGTGTAGTTTCTTTAAGGCAGAAATTATTTAAACAAATTTAGAAAATAAAGTTAGAAAACAAATCCGGGAAAAATCCAGTCATTCCACCCCTGCCGCCTCACGCACCGCCTGCGCAAACGCTTCGGCCTGCGCGTTGACCTTGGCTGCGTCGCTGCCTTCGACCATGACGCGCAACAGAGGCTCAGTGCCGGAAGCGCGGAGCAGCACCCTGCCCGTCTCCGCCAGCGCGGCCCTGGCTTCGCGTTCGGCAGCCTGGATCCGTGGATGCTCGCGCCAGGAAAAATCCTTCGGCAGCGGCACATTGATCAGGCGTTGCGGGTACAGCGGCAGATCGCCGAGCAATTCCTGCAGGGAACACCCACGGCGGCGCAACGCGCCCAACACTTGCAGGCCGGAGATGATCCCGTCTCCGGTGCTATGGCAATCGAGGCAAAGGATATGCCCCGAACTCTCGCCGCCGTACAGCCAGCCCTTCTCCTGCAACAATTCCATCACATGGCGGTCGCCGACAGCAGCGCGGGCAAAGGGAATGCCGAGCGCATTGAGCGCGCGCTCCAGGGCAAGATTGCTCATCAGCGTACCGGCGACTCCGGCCACTGCGCCCTTTTCCAGGCGACTCTTGACAATGGCATACAACAACTGGTCGCCATCGTACAGGTTTCCCACCGCATCCACCATGAGGATGCGGTCACCGTCGCCATCGAGCGCGATGCCGAGATCGGCGCGATGTTCAAGTACGCCGGCAACCAAAGCCTGCGGCGCAGTCGCCCCAACCTCGCGGTTGATATTGAGTCCGTTGGGCGAAATCCCGATTGCAATCACTTCCGCGCCCAGCTCATGCAGCACATGCGGCGCGACGTGATACGAGGCCCCGTGCGCGCAATCGACGACGATCTTGAGCCCGCGCAAATCCAGTTCATTCGGAAAGCTGCTCTTGCAGAATTCGATATAACGGCCCGTGGCATCGTTGATCCAGTGCGCCCGCCCGAGTTTTTCGGCAGCGACGCAGCCCATGGGCTCTTCCAGCGCCGCCTCGATTTCTTCCTCCAGCGCATCGGGCAGCTTGGTGCCGAGCGATGAAAAAAACTTGATTCCGTTATCATAATATGGGTTGTGCGAAGCCGAAATCACAATTCCGCTTTGCAGCCGCAAGGCCCGCGTCAGATAAGCCACCGCTGGCGTCGGCAACGGCCCGCCCCGGCAGGTATCGACCCCGGCAGCGGAAAACCCGGCTTCCAGCGCCGATTCGAGGAGATAACCGGAAATCCGCGTATCCTTGCCGATCAACACCGTTGGCCGCTCGCCGTGCAGCAAATGGACGTGCCGCATCAACACGCGCCCCGCCGTATATCCCAATTTCATCACAAATTCCGGCGTGATCGGCGCTTCTCCTACCTTGCCACGTATCCCATCGGTGCCAAAATATTTTTTCGACATACGAATTCCATCCAAAAGGCATTGCCGCGCATTATACCCTTTGGCCTGAACATCCCAGGGCGGACAAGCAAAGTGTCATCGGGCAGATAAAGATTTCGAGTGAATAGGACAAATTCCAAATTTTCCAAATTTAATTGAATAATATTTAGCTACTGTAGTGCGTTTTAAAAAATAATTATTTAATCAAATTTAGAAAATCCGCCAAAAAACGCCATCATTCAAGCACGCAAAAACAATCGCTGCGCCTTTGCCTCTTTCCCGCTTTTTTTGCTGCAGCGCAACAATTCTCAGGGGGTAGCGCAGTTTTACGGCCCTGCAAGGCTTTTGAACACGACTGTTCCGAAGGATTGTTTGCTGCACCGCAACAGACTATACTCATGATGTTAAGGAACCTCTGAACAAGTCGAGCGGTAAGCGTGCGCTACGGATTGGGATGGGATGCAAGGCCGAATTTGCCAACTGCGCCACAGCGATACCTGAAGGTATCGCGAGGATTTGCAACGCCGCAGACCGCCCAACTCCGCAGATGCATGCGGCGCGGTGATTTGTTCAGAGGTTTCTTGAGGGTGCCCCGAACAAGTCGTCGCGTCGTGGTGCAGCACGCACTTGCCGCCCGGCTTGTTCAGGGCATCCTTGAATCGTGTTCTTTCGCGCAATAACGGTTCGTAAACCTGGAGGAAATCAAAGTGTTCAATCTCAACGGTAAAAAAGGTCTCGTCGTTGGCGTCGCCAACAATCAGAGCATCGCCTACGGCTGTGCCAAGGCATTCAGTGTTTGCGGGGCAAACCTGGCCGTCACCTATCTCAACGAGAAAGCTCAATCCCATGTCCGCCCGCTGGCGGATCTTCTTTCGGCGCAAATCATCATGCCGCTCGATGTGGAGCAGGACGACCAGCTTGAAGCCTTGTTCGAGGCCATCGAGAAAAAATGGGGCAAGCTCGATTTCGTGCTGCACTCGATCGCGTTCGCCCCCAAGGACGATTTGCACGGCCGCGTAACTGATTGCTCCCGCGAGGGATTTTCGCGCGCGATGGATATCTCCTGCCATTCCTTCATCCGGATGGCAAAACGCGCCGAACCGTTGATGAAGGACGGCGGCTGCCTGTTGACGATGAGCTATTTCGGGGCAGATGAAGTGATCCAGAACTACGGGATCATGGGGCCTGTCAAGGCAGCGCTCCAGGCTTCGACCCGTTATCTCGCCGCCGAACTCGGCCCCAAGGGAATCCGCGTTCACGCCGTCTCGCCCGGCCCGCTTGCCACACGCGCCGCTTCCGGGATTCCGCAGTTCGATTCCTTGATGAACGAGGCCGTCGAGCGCGCTCCGCTGCACAAGCTGGTTTCCATCGACGATATCGGCGCGCTGTGCGCCTACCTCGTCAGCGATATTGCCAGGACGCTGACCGGCGGAACGATCTATATCGACGGCGGCTACAATATCGTCGGCTAGACGGCATATTCCGGAACCCTCCGGAAATTTCCCGGTTTTCGCGGATTTTCTTCCGGACCCGCCCTTTACCCCGCGCCAGAGCAGCCGGCGCGGAAATCAACTTTATCAAGCGAGAGCGCACAAGGAGCACTCATGGCACCCCAAAAAAACGACGAAGCTTTCATCGAGAATTTCGTCTACCAGGACATCAAGGTCGGCGACAGCGCATCGCTGGTGCGCACCCTGAAGCCGGAAGACATTCAACTTTTCGCCGTCATGTCCGGGGACATCAATCCGGCCATCGTCGACCCCGAATTCGCGCACAGCGGAGTATTCCGCGAAGTCATCGCGCACGGGATGTGGTCAGCCTCGCTCATTTCGACGGTCTTCGGCACCCAGTTTCCCGGCGCGGGGACGATTCTCGTCGACCAGTCGCTCCACTTCACGCGCCCGGTGACGATTGGCGACACCATCACGATTACCGTCACCGTCAAGCAGAAATTCGACCATAACCACCATATTCTTTTCGATTGCCAATGCGTCAATCAGGACAACCTGACCGTGCTCGCCGGCACCGGCGAAGTCGTCGCCCCGCAGGAAAAGAACAGGCGCAAGCGCGTGGCAATGCCTTCGATCCGGATCGACGACAAGGAAGGCCGCTACAAACAGCTTCTCTCGCGCACGCACGGGCTCGAACCGATCGACATGGCGGTGGTACATCCCTGCGACGCCGAATCGCTCAAAGGCCCGGTATTCGCCGCCGAAGCGGGAATGATCGAGCCGATCCTGATCGGCCCGGAAGCGAAAATCCGTTCCCTGGCCGAAGAAAACGGCCTGGACATCAGCCGCTACCGCATCGTCAATGTGAAACACAGCCATGAAGCCGCAGCAATGGCCGTCACGCTGGTCAGGAACGGCGACGCCGAAGCGCTGATGAAAGGCAGCCTGCACACCGACGAACTGATGGCCGAAGTCGTCTCCCGTGCGGGCGGGATGCGTACCGAGCGCCGGGTCAGCCATGTTTTCGTGATGGATGTCCCGACCTATCCGAAGCCGCTCCTGATTACCGATGCTGCCGTCAATATCGCCCCGACGCTCGAAGAGAAGGTACACATCATCCAGAACGCCATCGAGCTCGCCCATGTCCTCGGCATCAGCGAGCCGAAAGTCGCCATTCTCTCCGCCGTCGAAACGGTCAACCCCAAAATCCAGTCCACGCTGGACGCTGCCGCGCTGTGCAAGATGGCCGATCGCGGCCAGATCAAGGGCGGCCTGCTCGACGGCCCGCTTGCCTTCGACAATGCCATTTCGATGGTCGCCGCAAAAACCAAGGGCATCGTTTCCGCCGTGGCGGGACAGGCGGAAATCCTCGTCGTTCCCGACCTCGAATCGGGCAACATGATCGCCAAGCAGCTTGAATACCTCGCCAACGCGCTGACCGCTGGCGTCGTGCTCGGCGCGAAGGTGCCCATCGTTCTCACCAGCCGCGCCGATACCGCAGAAACGCGCACCGCTTCCTGCGCCATCGCCGCCCTGATCGCACACGACCGGCGCAAGAAAGCCGCCGCCGCAGGAGCCGCAGAATGAGAAAACAATCGATCATCACTATCAACGCCGGATCTTCCTCGATCAAATTCTCGGTTTACCCGGTCGATGACAGCCAATTGGCCCGCCACCCTTCCCTTTCCGGACAAATCGACGGCATCGGCGCCAGCAACGCCAAACTCGTCGCCAAGAACCAGGCCGGCGAACGCATCGCCGACGACGCCCTGCCTTCGGGCATCCAGCACGCCGCCGCGTTCGACGTCCTGCTTTCCTGCCTGGAAAAAACCCCCGAACCCGATGGCGATCAACGCGAGATTGCCGCCGTCGGCCATCGCGTCGTTCACGGCGGCGACCTCTATTCGCAGCCGATCCTGCTCGATGCGCCGACCATCACTGCGCTCGAACAGTTCATCAACCTCGCACCGCTGCACCAGCCGCACAACCTGAATGGCATCAAATCGCTTTCCGCGCGGCTGCCCAATGTGCCTCAAATCGCCTGCTTCGACACCGCGTTCCACCGCACCCTTCCCCGCCTCGAACAACTCTACGCCATCCCGCGCGCGCTCAGCGACGAAGGCGTCAAGCGCTACGGCTTCCACGGCCTTTCCTACGAATACATCGCCCGCGTCCTGCCCGAATACACCAGAAAGGCAAACAGCCGCGTCATCGTCGCCCACCTCGGCAACGGATCCTCCCTTTCCGGGATGATCAACCGCCAAAGCCGGACGACCTCGCTCGGCTTTACCGCAATCGAGGGCCTGATGATGGGCACCCGCACTGGCTCGCTCGACCCCGGCGTGATCCTCTATCTGATGCAAAACAAGGGAATGGACGCCAAGGCGCTGGAGAAACTCCTCTACAAGGAATCCGGCCTCCTGGGCGTCTCCGGCATCAGCCAGGACATGCGCACCCTGCTCGCAAGCGACAAACCGGAAGCGGAAGAAGCCGTCGCCCTTTTCTGCCACCGCATCGTCCTCGAAATCGGCCGCGCCGCCGCTTCGATCGGCGGCCTTGACGCGCTCGTTTTCACCGGCGGCATCGGCGAAAACGCCGCCGAAGTCCGCCGCCGCGTCTGCTCCGCGCTCTCGTGGATCGGCCTCGATTTCGACAGCGCCGCCAACGACACGCGCGGCACATCGCGCATCAGCACCGAAAACAGCCGTGTCGATGCGCTGGTCATCCCGACCGACGAAGAGTGGATGATCGCGCAACACGCGCACGACTTGCTGCCGCGTTGATTCGTTCGCTGTAGTTTCAAAAAAATGCGCCCCGTGTTGAAAGCACGGGGCGCGTTTTTTATTGAACAGGCAAATAAGGATTGATTTTCAAGGAATGTAGGATGGGTAGAGCGAAGCGAAACCCATCATTTCTCCCTCTGGAACTCCGATGGGTTTCGCTGCGCTCTCTCAAGAAACCCTCCATCCTGCACACTGGATCCTGCGACTTCGCGCAGGATCCAGAGGAAGATGCCAATCCCTGCTCCCGAGTTTCTTCGGTGCGATTTGCGGCGGCGGGCCGATGAAGCGATACCCATCCTGCATACCTTGAAAATCAATCCATGATTGCCGGGTGAATAATGAAGGGCGCGAATGATCTTCGTCCTCGATAACTCGGTGGTCATGCGCTGGTATTTCGGAGACGGGACACATAGTTCATCAAGTGCGGTGCGGCATTGCGCCCCTGCCATGCGAACTTCGCAACTCATTGAGTAGTTCCGGATGCTTGTCCAGCAAGCGTAGCAGCAGCACGGTAGATTTATGTGGCTGCGTTTTGCCGCGCTCATATTCGCTGAAGGCCGACGCGCCACCTCCGAATAGCTTTCCAGCCTCAGCTTGCGACAATTTCAGTTTTTTGCGTACTGCCCGCAGCGCCTGGGCATTGCGTTCGCGCGCTTGCCTGTATGCTTCGTGAACTGCTGCGGTAACGCGCAAGGAAGATTCTTCGTCGGCAGCGTCGAATTCGATTTCTCCACAGACCGGACAGTGCCATCCGGTCACATTTTCTACGGCATACCTCTCGCCGTTCATGTCGCCGGAGACATTCCTGGCGCCGTACTCAAGCAAAGTGCCATCGTCGCACTGCAAACAGAATCGATTGCTCACGTCATTTCTCCTTAAACTGAATTACCACAGATCCCGATACGCGCAGGGTGAGCTTGATATAGGCCGAGAGTCCATTTGGGCAGATCGTGTGATACACGTCTTGCCATACACGATTATCAGAATGAGTGGTCATGGACTTGAAAAACATCCTCTGTTCAAGCCCAAGCACCACGGATACAGCCTCGGCCTCGCTCAAGCCTAGCAGTGAGGCTCCTTTTATGGCGGAGTGAGTGAAACACACCATGCCAAGCCTTATCACCTCGGCCTTGATCGCATCCAGCGGGTAGTGTGGTTTGTGTTTTTCCATCTCTTTTATTATATGGAATCCATAAATTTTGTACAAGCCTTTTGCAGGGAGCTTTTAATAATCCGGCAATCAAAAACTACCGGAAACGCTTGCGGACGATCTTCGGCGGAGTTGCAGCCCGCGTAGGATGGGTAGAGCTTAAGCGAAACCCATCGTAATTTTGAGTTGCGGAAAAAGATGGGTTTCGCTTCGCTCTACCCATCCTACATTTTTCTGTAAAAAACGCGCCCCGTGTTGGAAGCACGGGGCGCGTTTTTTTGTATCGCGTTTCCACTCAATCCGCCGGCGGAGCAACCTTCACAACTTCCTGCAAGGTCGTAATCCCCTGCGCTGCTTTTGTGGCGCCGGAGATACGCAGTGCTTTCATGCCTTCGCGGTAGGCGCGTTCGCGCAGGGGGGAGGCGTCGGTGTGGGCGGTAATCAGGCCCTTGATCTCTGGGGAGGTCAGGAGGATTTCGTAAATTCCGATCCGGCCGCTGTAGCCGGTCATGCGGCATTCGAGACAGCCGTTGGGGTGGTAGAAGCGTTTCGGCGCGTGCGATTTCCATGGCGCGACCAGGCGCTCCCAGAGTTCCTTGTCCTGCGGGGTGGATTCTTCGACGCGCTTGCACTTGGGGCAAAGGGTGCGCAGCAGGCGTTGCGCCATGACGCCGAGCAGGGTCGCATTGATGAGGTAGAAGGGGACGCCGAGATCGAGCAGGCGCGTGATGGCCGAGGGCGCATCGTTGGTATGCAAGGTGGATAGGACGAGGTGGCCGGTGAGCGCGGCCTGGATCGCCATGTCGGCGGTTTCGAGGTCGCGGATTTCGCCGATCATGATGATGTCCGGATCCTGCCGCATCAGGGAGCGCACGCCGTCGGCAAAGCCCAGGTCGATGCCGTGGGCAACCTGCATCTGGTTGAAGGCCGGTTCGACCATTTCGATCGGGTCTTCGATAGTGCAGACGTTGACCTCGCTGGTGGCAAGCTGTTTCAGCGTCGAATACAGGGTTGTCGTTTTTCCGGATCCGGTCGGGCCAGTGACGAGGATGATGCCGTTGGGTTTTGAGGTCATCTCGTTCCAGCGCGCTTGATCCTCGTCGGTGAATCCCAGTTCGGCAAAATTGCGCACCAGGACTTCGGGGTCGAAAATGCGCATCACCAGCTTTTCGCCAAAGGCCGTGGGCAGCGTGGAGAGGCGCAATTCGACTTCCTGCCCGCCCGGTGTGCGGGTCTTGATGCGGCCATCCTGCGGGCGGCGCCTTTCGATCACGTCCATGCGCCCGAGCAGCTTGATGCGGCTGGTCATCGCGTTCATCACGCTCATCGGGATCTGGTAGACCTGATGCAGCACGCCGTCGATCCGGAAGCGGACGATCCCGATATCGCGTCTCGGCTCGACGTGGATGTCGGAAGCGCGTTGATCGAAAGCGTATTGCCAGAGCCAGTCGACGATATTGACGATGTGCTGGTCGTTGGCATCGAACTGGCGATTGGTCTGCCCCAGATCGACCAGTTGCTCGAACGAAGTGGCCTCGCCGCTGGTCGCGCCCTTTTGCGCGGCCTTCTTGACCGAGCGCGAAAGGTTGTAGAACTCGACGCGGTAGCGTTCGATATCCGAGGGATTGGCAATGACGCGGCGAATCTCCTTTTTCAGGACCGGCTGCAGGACGCCTTCCCACTCGCGGATATACGGCTCGGCGGTGGCGATGACGACTTCGCGCGTATTGAGTTGCACCGGCAGGACCTTGAAACGCCTGGCATAATCATCCGACATTACCTCGGTGACGATCGAGAAATCCACCTTGAGCGGATCGATATGGAAATAATCCAGGCCGACTGCCCTGGCCAGCCATTCGGAAAGCGCATCGAGCGTCAGGAGTTTTCCTTCCGGCGTCCTCCATTTCTGGTCGGCAATCAGGATCAGCGGATGAATGGATGAATGCTGGCGGGCGCGGGCCCGCATCTGCTCGGCTTCTTCGTGCGGGATCATCCCATCGGCAAGCAGCATCCTGAGAACTTCCGGCATCTCGAGACGGCGCTCCCTCTGCATTTCCTCCTGCCCTTCCCCATGCCCGGAATGCGCCCGGTCTTTCGGATGCTTGTGCCCGGAAACCCGCGTCGTGTCTGTCTGCGCCATGGAAAAACCCTTTATGAAGGCGATGGAGGAATTGCCCGAAACTATACCCTTCCGGCATCGCGGGTTCAATGGCGCAAGGATGGCGCCTTGGAAAGTTTTCAAATTTTCTAAATTACTTAAATAATGTTTCGCTACAGTACTTGTATATAACAATGAATTCTTTAGTCTAATTTAGAAAATTGATTAAAAAAAACGACGCCCGCCGATGTCCCGGCGAGCGTCGCGCTTTGTTGGATGCGGTTCCGCTTTACTCCTTGGCAGCACCCTTTCCGATTCCGGAGAGTTCGAGCATCAGGGTGTTGACGCGCTTCACGAATCCGGCGGGGTCGTCGAGGGCGCCGCCTTCGGCCAGCACCGCCTGCTCGAAAAAGAGGTTCGCCCATTCGCTGAAATGGGCCGCCGGTGCGTTCGCGGCTTCGCGCTCGCGCAGGTGCAGCACGGCGGGATGACGCGGGTTGATTTCGAGAATCGGGCGGAATTCCGGCATTTTCTGGCCGCTGGCCTTGAGGATGCGCGCCAGGTTCGCAGAAGGATCGTGCGCGTCGGCCACCAGGCAGGAAGGCGAATCGGTCAGGCGATGCGTGATCCGCACTTCGCGCACGCGCTCGCCGAGGGATTCCCTGATTTTTTCGAGCATCGCCTTGTTTTCGTCGGCGTGTTTCTCATCGTCCGCCTTGTCTTCGGTGTCCTCCAGCGCGCCGAGATCGAGGCCGCCCTTTGCGACCGATTGCAGGGATTTTCCGTCGAATTCGTTGAGGAATCCGACCACCCATTCGTCGACGCGATCCGAAAGCAGCAGGACTTCGATGCCCTTCTTGCGGAAAATTTCCAGATGCGGGCTGTGCTGCGCCGCGATGAAGCTGTCGGCGGTGATGTAGTAGATTTTTTCCTGACCTTCCTTCATCCGCGCCACGTAATCGGCAAGCGAGACGCATTCTTCCGGCGTGTCGCGATGCGTCGAGGCAAAGCGCATCAAGCGGGCGATGCGTTCCTTGTTGGCTAAATCCTCGCCCGCGCCTTCTTTCAGGACACGACCGAATTCCTTCCAGAAGTTTTCGTATTTTTCCGGCTGGTTCGCCGCCAAGTCTTCGAGCATTCCAAGCGCCCTTTTCGCGCAGCCGCCACGGATCGCTTCGATGTCGCGGCTTTCCTGCAGGATTTCGCGCGAGACGTTGAGCGGCAGGTCGTTGGAATCGACGATGCCGCGCATGAAGCGCAGATAAGTGGGCAGCAATTGCTCGGCGTCATCCATGATGAAGATGCGCCGCACGTAGAGTTTCAGCCCGCGCTTGGCGTCGCGATCCCAGAGATCGAAGGGCGCGTGGCCGGGAATATAGAGAAGCTGGGTGTATTCCTGCCGCCCTTCCACTTTCGAGTGCGTCCAGCAGAGCGGCGGCTCGAAATCGTGCGCGATGTGCTTGTAGAACTCCTCGTACTGCTCGTCGGAAATCTCCGCCTTCGGGCGCGTCCACAACGCGCTGGCCTGGTTGACGGTTTCTTCCTCATCGCTTTTCGTTTCGGCGCCGTCCTTCCATTCCTCCTTTTTCATCCGGATCGGGAGGGCGATATGGTCGGAGTATTTCTTGATGATCGACTTCAGCCGCCAGCCGGAAAGGAATTCGTCCTCGCCCTCGCGCAGATGCAGCACGATTTCGGTGCCGCGCATCTCCTTCTCGACCTGCTCGACCGAAAAATCCCCTTCGCCGCCGGATTCCCAACGCACCGCCTGATCCTTGGGCAGACCGGCGCGCAGCGATGTCACCGTCACCCTGTCGGCAATGATGAAGGAAGAATAAAAACCGACGCCGAACTGGCCGATCAGATGCGCATCCCTGGCCTGGTCGCCGGTCAATTTCTGGAAAAACTCGCGCGTGCCGGATTTGGCGATCGTTCCCAGATGCGTCACCGCTTCGTCGCGGGAAAGACCGATGCCGTTGTCGGACACCGTCAGCGTCCGCGCCTCCTTGTCGTAATCGACATGAATCTTCAGTTCGCCGTCGCCGCCGGTCAGCGCGGCATTGTCGAGCGCCTCGAAACGCAGCCGGTCGCAGGCGTCGGAAGCGTTTGAAATCAGTTCGCGCAGCGCAATTTCCTTGTTGCTGTACAGCGAATGGATCATCAGATGCAAAAGCTGTTTGACTTCCGCCTGAAAGCCGAGGGTTTCCCTGCGGGAACCGTTTTCCATTTCGGATGTTTTCTCTTTGGTGCCAGACATAGATTCGCTCCATAAAAAAATTGAAACCAATAGCGGGCGGCAGATGGGGACAGCGCCGGAAAATTTCAAGATTTGTGAACAAAATCACGCAAATTTTTCTCTTGTCATTTCAATTGTATATAATCGGCAAGGGAGGAAAAAAGCCATGTCCGCACAGTGCGAACTCTGTTTAGTGATCGACAATCAGGAAGAGGATATACTCTGGAACGACGGTTTCTGCTACGTCCGCAGTGTCGCCGATCCCTACTATCCCGGCTTCTGCCGGGTCATCGTCCGCCGTCACGTTCGCGAGATGACGGATCTTTCGCAAAAAGAACGCGAGCATCTGATGTCTGTCGTTTTTGCTGTTGAAAAAAGCCTGCGCGAAGTGCTGCGGCCGGACAAGATCAATCTGGCAAGCCTGGGCAATGCCGTGCCGCATCTGCATTGGCATGTCATCCCCCGCTGGCGCGGCGACCGGCATTTTCCGCTGTCGATCTGGGGTAGTCCACAGCGGGAATCGGCACCGGCGCTCCCTGCGCCGGATTTTCAAAATCTCGCTGCGGCCATTGCAGCCGCCCTGCCCAGAGACACGCATGAGTATTGAAAAAATTGGGGATGGAAACATGGTGCCGGACATTACTGATCTTCAGTCCGGCCTGAAAGTACTTGCCAGCTTGCCGAGTGACCCATCGCGATCGGGCTGGATACTGGAAAACTTTCTCTTCGCGCTGCTGACGCATCCGCCAGCGCAACCAGTGTGTTTTGCCTTGCTGGAAAAGGCGCGCATCCCGATCGCTACCGCCGTCGAGGCCACCGCGCGGCAATACACGAACCGCTTCCTGCCGCTCGACGATTTCGAGGAAGAAGCCTTCCAACGGTCGATCCGTCTGTGGAAAAAAATGGCGGAAGCCTATGCCTGGTGCCTCAACAACCTGAAGGAAGAAGGCACGAGGGAAGAGCGCGAAAGCGTCATCGCCACGCTGATTTCCCGCTCGATGCACGCCCTCGGGCAAATCATGAACGAGCATTACCGAGGCAGGCGCGAATTGCCGGTCGGGATCTGGATCGAACTGCATCGCCGCTATCTGCTTGTCGAAGATGCCGGCGTAACGCAGACGCTGGTGCATGATCCCCTGTTCCCGTCCGGCCATCAAACAAGCTGCGCCGCCATCTATATCGCCGCCCTGCTCGTCTCGCTCGGAGGGCCGCATCGCCTCTCGATCCGCGACCAGGAATTGATGCAGCGCTGGGCCGCCTGGTGGGCGCCCCTGGCCTGCCTTGAAGCCATCGGCCCCAACGAGGAATTGCCGGACCTGGCCATCGACATGAGGAGCGACTCCGGAATAAAACTCTGCGCAAACGGCGACACGCCGCGCGAATCCATCCGCCGGATCGAAGTCTCGCGTCTGTTCAAGAAGTTACGCAATTCCTATGCCCAACTGCGGCAGAATCTTCCTCCGCTGCAAATCGGACTGGGCGACCGCTGCACGCCGAATCGCGCCCGCCGCTTGCTCAAGGCCCTGGCGCCTGCCTGGTCCTTGCAGACCCTTCCACGCCGTTTTCCGCGCTATCCTTCCAAGGGCGCCGCACATGTCGTCAGCGGTTTTGAGGATATCCGCCGTTTCCTGAAATCTCCTTCCCCCGCCCACGGAACAAAAATGAGCTACGAAACACAGAGCTCCGACATCATGAGTTCGGCCAGCACTTCGTTGTTCTGGGTCGACATGGTCGAACGATCTGCTTCCGCTTATTCGGGATTTGACCCGCAGCCCTCCGTGACGCCTTTCCCCGACGACGGCGACGCTTCATGGAAAATTTCCAACCAATCCGCCAATGGCCTGTGCATCAGCCGCCCCGCCTCCGGCAAGAAACTGGCGCATCATCAATTGCTGGCGATTCGCACCGAAGGCCGCAACGCCTATTTCCTCGCCCACGCGCGCTGGGTCGTGCAGGCGCAGCAAGGCTATCTGATCGCCGGGATTTCCGCCTTCCCCGGCGTTCCACGCGCTATCTCGATCCTCTTCAATATCGACCGCATCGGGGGGCGCAGCGAACCGGTTCGCAGCTACGCCTTCCTGCTCCCGGCCAGTGAAGCGTTGGGTATCCCGGCGATGCTGGTCATGCAGCACGCCGACTATCAGCCGGAGCGGAAAGTCGATATCTGCACAATCAATTCGGAACAGTTGGAACAGCGCGTGATCCTGGGGCGCGTGCAGCAGGAAGGCAGCGATTTCCAATACGTTTCCTTTGATTCCCCTTGATGCCCCCCGGTATTCCCTCCTCCCCCACCAGCACGCCGGCGCCTTCGCGCCGGCGCGTTTTCTTGCTTGCCGCCCTTTTCGCGCTGCCCGTTGCTTGCGACAGGCCGCGCCCGAACGAATACCAGGGCTATGTGGAAGGCGAATTCGTTTACATCGCATCGCCCCTGGGAGGCCGCCTTGACCGGCTGGAAGTCCGGCGCGGGCAGACCGTCGCGGCAAGGGCCCCCCTCTTCGCCCTCGACGCGGAACTGGAAACGGCAGCCAAACACGAAGCCGACCATCGCTGGAGAGCGGCGCAGGCGCAACTGGCGGACATCCGAACCGGAAAGCGCTTGCCGGAAGTCGAGGTCATCCAGGCCCAACTCACGCAAGCCGAAGCGCAGGCGCAGAACGCCGAGACGCAATTGCGGCGCGACGAGGCGCAGTTTGCCGCTGGCGGCGTCTCACAGGCTACGCTCGATGAACGCCGCACGGCGGCAACCTCGCTACGCGCCCACGTGTTCGAACTGAAAGCGCAGGTCGCCGTGGCCCATCTGCCCAACCGCGAACAGCAAATCCACGCGCAGGAAGCGCAGGTCGAAGCGGCAGCGGCCTCGCTCGCGCAGGCGGACTGGTCGCTGCGGCAAAAAACCGTCTTCGCGCGGCAGGATGGCCTTGTTTTCGATACCCTGTACCGCGAGGGAGAATGGGTTGCCGCTGGCGCTCCGGTGGTCAAGCTGTTGCCGCCGCAAAACGTCAAGGCGCGTTTTTTCGTGCCCGAAAAAGCGCTCGGCGCGCTTTCTCCCGGCCAGCGCGTTCAGCTTTCCTGCGACGCCTGTCCCCGGCCCATCGCGGCGCGAATCAGCTACATCGCGCAAGAAGCCGAATACACCCCGCCGGTGATCTACAGCAACGACAACCGCGCCAAGCTCGTTTATCTGGTCGAGGCGCACCCGGAAGCGCCCCAAAAAGCGGACTCCGGCGCTTCCGGCATTCCCTCTCCGCTCCCCTCGCTCAACCCCGGACAGCCCCTGACCGTCACGCTCGATTCCTCCCCCGGAAACTCCGCGCAATGAACGCCGACGCCTTCCAGTACGCCATCGACGTGCGGGGGCTGAACAAGCATTTCGGCCCCAGGCATGTCGTGCGCGATGTCTCGCTCAAGGTCGGGCGCGGCGAAATCTTCGGTTTTCTTGGCCCCAACGGCAGCGGAAAGACGACTTCGATCCGCCTGATGTGCGGCTTGCTGACGCCCGATTCGGGCGAAGGCACCTGCCTCGGCTACGACATCCTGAGCCAGCAGGCGGAAATCCGGCGGCATGTCGGCTACATGACGCAAAGATTTTCCTTCTGGGAAGATTTGACCCTGCGCGAAAATCTCGACTTCATCGCCCGCGTCTACGCCATGCCGGACCGGCGCAACTGTGTCGAGCGCACCCTCGAAGAACTGGGGCTGTCCGCGCGCGCGCGCCAGCGCACCGGCGCCCTTTCCGGCGGCTGGAAGCAACGGTTGGCGCTGGCCGCGTGCATGTTGCACAAGCCGAAACTCCTGCTCCTGGACGAACCCACCGCCGGCGTCGACCCCGCCGCCCGGCGCGACTTCTGGGAAGAATTGCACCGGCTCGCCGCAGAAGGCATTTCCATCCTTGTGAGCACGCATTACATGGATGAGGCCGAGCGTTGCCACAAGCTCGCCTACATCGCCTATGGCAAGCTGCTGGCGCAAGGCACGGCGGCGGAAATCGTCGCCGCGCAGCCGTTGCGCACCTGGTCGATCCACGGCAGGAACCTCGCTGCGCTCTCGCAGGAATTGCGGCAGAAAGAAGGCGTTGCGCAGACTGTCGTCTTCGGCGACCTCCTGCATGTGAGCGGCGATAACCCCGCGCTGCTCGAACAAAGCGTACGCAGAGCCGTGGAAAGCGCGCCGGAAAAAGTCCGCTGCGAACAAATTGCCACCAGCATCGAAGATGTTTTCATCTACATGATGAATCGTTCCGATGGCGAAGAAGGCTCTCCGGGAGAACACGGATGAAGCGGGCCGCGAGGAAAATCGCCCGGCATATCGAGCTTTTTTCGCTCGCGCGTTGGTGGGGCATCGTGCTCAAGGAATTCCTGCAATTGAAGCGCGACCGCATCACCTTCGCCATGATCATTGGCATTCCGATCCTCCAGATCCTGTTATTCGGCTATGCCATCAACAGCGATCCGAAACATCTTCCTACCGCCGTCATCGCCGCCGACCACAGCGAATTTTCCCGCTCCTTCATTGCCGGACTGAAGAATTCGGACTATTTCGCGATCTCCGCCGAACACCTGAGCGAAGCAGAGGCGCAATCCGCGCTGGCGCGTGGCGAAATTCAATTCATGGTCAATATCCCGGCCGACTTTTCCCGCCGCCTCGTGCGCGGCGAGCACCCGGCGCTGCTCGTCGAGGCCGACGCCACCGACCCGATGGCGACCGGCATGGCGCTGAGCGCCTTGCAGCAATTGGCCGCCGCCGTCGCCGCCCGCGACCTGAAAGGCGTATTGAATCCGCAGGCGCGGCAAGCCGCAGCATTCGCGCCGCAAGATCCTTTTGAAATCCGCATCCACCGGCGCTACAACCCGGAAGCGGATACGCATTACAACATCATCCCCGGCCTGATGGGCGTCATCCTGACGATGACGCTGGTCATGCTGACCGGGCTGGCGATGACCCGCGAGCGCGAACGCGGAACCATGGAAAACCTTCTCGCCACGCCGGTCACGCCGATCGAGGTCATGAGCGGAAAAATCATGCCCTACATCGCCATCGGGCTGATCCAGGCGAGCATCATCCTCATCGCCGCCCGTTACCTGTTCAATGTCCCCTTTGCCGGCAGCCTCCCCACGCTTTATCTCATCATCCTGATTTTCGTCACCGCCACCCTCACCGTCGGCATCACCCTTTCCTCCATCGCGCAAAACCAGTTGCAGGCGGTACAACTGGGCTTTTTCTATTTCCTGCCGAGCCTCCTGCTCTCCGGCTTCATGTTCCCGTTTCGCGGAATGCCGCAATGGGCGCAGATCATCGGGGAAGTGCTGCCGCTCACTCATTTCAACCGCCTGATTCGCGGCATCCTCCTCAAGGGCAACAGTTGGCCCGAGCTTTGGCCGGAAATCTGGCCGCTCCTCCTCTTCATCGCGGTAGCGATGGGAATCGCGGTAAAGTTTTACCGGAGAACACTGGATTAGGGCCTATGCGCGTCAAAAAGCTTCCGCACGATCAAGGAAACGCCTTCACGGGACGATGGACATTCTCCCCTGCTGGAGCCTGCGCAAGCCTCGCCCTCCTCCTTGCCCTTGGCGGCTGCGCGGTCGGGCCGGATTTCCGGGAACCCGATCCGCCCGCCGCCGGGCGCTACACCGCTGGCGCGACGCCTGAAAGCACCGTTTCCGCCGCTCCGGGAAAGGAAGCGGCGCAGCCGGGAGCCGCCGCGCAAAAATTCATCCCTGCTGCCGAAGCCCCTGCGCAATGGTGGACTCTCTTCGAGTCTCCCGCGCTCGATACGCTCGTTGCCGATGCGCTCGCCAACAGCCCAAGCCTCGAAGAAGCCAGCGCCCGTCTGCGGCAGGCCGAGGAAATCCTGAACGCCGAGCGCGGCGCGCGCGAAGCTCCCGCGATCGACGCCGGAGCGGGAATTTCGCGCCTCCAGCCCACTCCCGCCGCCCTCGGCCTTCCCGAAGACCTGATCGAGCTCAAGCCCTTCACCCTCTACAACGTCTCCGTCAACGTCTCCTACACCTTCGATCTCTTCGGCGCCAATCGCCGCCAGCTTGAAAGCCTTGCCGCGCAGACCGCCTACCGGCGCTTTGAACTCGAAGGCGCGCGGCTGACGCTGGCCGCCAACATCGTCACCGCCGCGCTGCGTCACGCCGAGGCGCGGGCGCGGATTGTCATCGCCGAAAACCTGCTGCGCGCCCAGGAACGGCAGCGCGACATCGTCGAAACCCGGCAGGCCGCCGGCGGCGCTTCCCTGCTCGACCTGCGCCGGCAGCGGCTCCTGGTTGCGCAAACCGCCGCCAGCCTGCCGCCGCTCTATCAGGAACGGGAGCGCCTCACGCATCAACTGGCGATCTATCTCGGCCAGCCTCCGGCAACAGCAGAAGAAGGGGCAGAAGCAAATACCCTCTCGCGGCGGCTCGACGCCATCCGCCTCGAAGACCTCCACCTGCCCGCCGAATTGCCGCTCACCCTGCCTTCCGCGCTGGCCCGGCAACGCCCCGACATCCGCGCCGCCGAGGAACTCTGGCATCAGGCAAGCGCCGAAGTCGGCGTCGCCACCGCCCGGCTTTTCCCGAACATCACCCTCTCCGGAAATCTCGGCTCGGAACGCACCCGCTCCGGCGACATCGCCAGCGGAATCAATGTCTGGAGCATCGGCCTGAACCTGATGCAACCGATCTTCCACGGCGGCGAATTGCAGGCGCGCAAACGCTCGGCAGTCGCCGCACATGAAGCCGCCGCCGCCGTTTACCGCCAAACTGTCCTGCACGGATTACAGGAAGTCGCCGACTCCCTCCGCGCCCTCGAAAACGATGCCCTCGCCCTGCGCGCCCGCAACGAAGCGCTCGAAGAAGCGCGTTCTTCCTGGCAAGTCGCCGAACAACGCTACCACGCCGGAGGCATCAGCCAACTCGATCTCCTCGACGCCGAACGCCAGCGCCTGCAAAGCGAACTCGACCGCATCACGGCACTCTCCGGACGCTACCTCGATACCGCCGCCCTCCTGCAATCCCTCGGCGGAGGATGGTGGAACACTCCTGAAAACACGGGCACTCCGGATACCCTGGAGTAAGCGGGAAAAGCTTTGGGATTGATTTTCTAAATTAGTTAAATAATGTTTCGCTACTGTAGCGATGTTCCAAATAGAATTCTTGATTCTAATTTAGAAAATTTATGGCTGCGAAAACGCATTTCGCGCAAGCGATTCCGGATTCAAGCCCGCTTCTTCTGCACCTTGTGCACTTTTCTTTTCTTGGCCTTCTGCCAGTTATTGATACTTTCGACCATGCCCTGGGCGCCTGTATGTCCCTGGTCTGCCGCCATTTGATACCACCTCATGGCTTCGTCAACGCTTTGGGGCACGCCCCTGCCCTTGAGGTACATTCCTCCAAGGCCATATTGCCCCGCCGCGTTTCCCTGTTCCGCTGACTCGCGATACCACTTCACCGCCTCGTCATCATTTTGGGCGGCGCCCCGGCCAGAGGCGTACATTTGCCCAAGTTTGTACTGAGCCTCCGGGTCTCCTTTTTCCGCCGAATGTTTGAGCGCTTCAAAATCCTTCGCTGCATTTGCAGATGGAAGTTTCGGCGGTTCAGGCGCTTCGTTGAGAATTTCGATCCGCGATTCCCGGGTCAAAATTCCTGGCTGGCTGCGCTGTGGAGGCGCTGTCTCGGGAATTGCGACGCGAGACTCCTGTTCTCCCGTATGACAATGCTCTTCCTGGTATGCCGTTTTCCCGCTGGCGTCCTTGCATTTGAAAACCTCCGCTTGCACAGCCGGACTCACCGCATACGCGAGCGCGAGGATCAGGGGGATGATGATTTTATTCATCGGAAGGCTCTTAAGGCACTGGCATTTTCGCTACCGGGCGTTCAAATGAATGCAGCAAGGCTTCAACCCGGTTTGAAATGTCCAGCCAGTCGGATTCGTAGGTTTGGTCAAATATCATCTGGTACTGAATGCCCTCATTGTATGTCGCCGCATACAGAGTGCATTTCCGGACGGCATTGCGGCCTCTTTTTATATTATCAGGGTCGCAGGTGAGCATTTTTTTTACCCTGTTGTTTCCTTCGATCAGGAAATAGGAATTGCTTCTCCCATAACTTCCTTTGAGGGTAATTCGTTCAATGACGGGGTTATCGCTGATTCTTGTTGCCGATTCCGAATGCTGCCTGGAATACAAATAATCATTAAAAAACAGATCCTCCTCTACCTCCTTCCCGGTACGTCCATTGGGATCGGCCTGCAACACCACATTAAGCCTGCCGCCGAATACTCCAATGCCCCTGGATTCGTCCAGTTCCCGCGAATATCCTTCAAGTTTTGGCAAAAGCATATCCAGCGCAAATCCGCCTACTTTCCTGATATTCAATAAACCCGGGTTATTCCTGATATCCTCAATACGTTTCTCCGGGATATATTTCTCCGGCACCGCAAACACCCGTCCCCCCTGCAAATAAAACCACCAGATATCATCCTGGATGACGATCGGATTATCGGGAAGAGAGCTGGAGAAGAAAAGCCCCAATTTTCCCTGGAAATGATATTCCAGGAGCAGAACACACAGCGCCAGGGCTGCCAGAAAAACAATCAGGCGAGCGGCGATGTGTCCACTGCTTTTATTCATTCTTTAAATCCTCCGGATATTGCGAGCTATCCCAAACTGGGGATATGGATTTCCTCGGCACAATAGTATAGGAGAAAACGAACCCTGTTCAGTCCCATAGTCAGCCATTCGTGCAAAATTCCTCAATTTTTTTGTACTGTTTTTTCCGGAGAGAGGCTCATTATTCCCACCTGTTCCGTATCGAATAACAAGCCCTTTAATAAATATTTATAATGAATAAAACGAAGCTGCACCCGCCACTCCTCCAACAGAATCCGCTGCCTCCTTCTCCGAGTAAAGCGCCGGTAGGAGTTCCTGGACGCGGATCGGCAGGAGGCACACGGCGCGGCGACTTGTTCATGGCATCCCAATGCTTCGGGATTGTCGATGCGCATGCCGCTCATTTACCATTAGCCCTTTCGTCGACTCGCCAAAGGACAAGATCATGAGCAGTTCATCCGGAAGATCCATCATTTCCACTACCGCCGCGCCAGCGGCGATTGGCACTTATTCGCAGGCGGTGCGCGCCGGCGACACTGTTTATCTTTCCGGGCAGATCGGTCTCGACCCGAAAACGATGCTGCTCGAAGAAGGGATCGACGCGCAAATCGAGCGCGTGTTCTCGAACCTGGCGGCGGTCGCCGAAGCCGCCGGCGCGGGCTTGGCCGATGTGGTCAAGATCAATATCTACCTCACCGACCTGGCGCATTTTTCGCGGGTCAATGAAAGCATGGCGCGTCATTTCAGCGAACCCTATCCGGCGCGCGCCGCCGTCGGCGTCAAGGAATTGCCGCGCGGCGCGCTGGTGGAGGCGGACGCGGTGTTGGTGCGGACGCTGTAGGTTGGGCTGAGCTTGCGAAGCCCAACAGAACGACTCCTCTCTCACATCCCAACGCCTTGATTCATTCGCGGCGCTTCCCTTCATGACTCCACCGGCGCAGTTTTGCGGAACGGGTATCGTCGCCAGTCCGGCGGTGCTGGCGAAGCTGAAAAAGCTCGGCATCGCGCGGCGCGACGACCTCATCCTGCATCTGCCGCTGCGTTACGAGGACGAAACCGTGGTGACGCCGATGTCCTCCGCGCCGTGGGGCGAGGCGGTGCAGATCGAGGGCGTCGCGCGTGAAATCGGCGTCGCGCTCCGCCCGCGACGGCAACTCGTCGTCCGCATCGGCGGGGTCGGTGCGGAAGACGAGGGATGCGAGCTTTTCCTGCGCTTTCTCAATTTCTACGCGAGTCAGGTCAAGCAGTTCGAGAAGGCGCGCGACGAGAAGCGCGTGCTGCGCGTTTTCGGCGAAATCCGCCAGGGTTTTTACGGCCCGGAAATGGTGCATCCCCGCTACCGTCCCGTCACGGAAAGCGGAAAGGACCTGCCCTGCGAGATGACTCCGGTCTATCCGGCGACGGCGGGCCTGTCGCAAAAAACATTGCGCGGGCTGATCGCGGCGGCGCTGGAAGGAGCCGATCTTTCCGATCCGCTGGCCCTGGAAGAAAAGCCCGGCTTCGTTCCCGCCCTGCCCTCCTTTGCCGAAGCCATCAGGCAGTTGCACGCGCCGCCGGCGGGAATCGCGGCGGAAGAACTCGACACGCTTCTGGCGCCGGCCTGGCAGCGGATCCGCTTCGACGAACTGCTGGCGCAGCAATTGTCCTTGCGCATCGCCTACCGCGCGCGGCGGCAAAAAACCGCGCCCTGCTTCGCCCCGCCGGGCGCGTTGGCGGAGCGTTTCCTGGCGGCCTTGCCGTTCAGCCTGACCAACGCGCAGCAGCGGGTCAGCGCCGGGATTGCCGCCGACCTGGCGCAGCCTTATCCGATGCAGCGGCTGCTGCAAGGCGATGTCGGCAGCGGAAAAACCGTCGTCGCCGCGCTCGCCGCCCTTCAGGCCATCGGTTCCGGCTGGCAGGTGGCGCTGATGGCGCCGACCGAAATCCTCGCCGGACAGCATTACCGGAAGCTTTCCGGCTGGCTTGCCGCGCTCGGTCTTTCGACCGTCTGGCTTTCCGGCGCGCTGACGCCGGCACGTAAAAAGGCGACGCGCGCCGCCGCTTCCGAAGCGCAACTCGTCGTCGGCACGCACGCGCTGATACAGGAAGGCGTCGATTTTTCCCGCCTCGGGCTGGTGATCGTCGATGAACAGCACCGCTTCGGCGTGATGCAGCGGCTCTCCCTGCGCCGCAAGGGGGAACTGCGCGGAAAGGGTGGCCCGGGGGGAAGCGGCGAAGGCGAACTCTTCCGCGCGCCGCACCAGCTCATGATGTCGGCCACGCCGATTCCGCGCACGCTGGCGATGAGTTATTACGCCGACCTCGATGTCTCCACCCTCGACGAACTCCCGCCGGGACGCGCGCCGGTGCGCACGAAGCTCTTTTCCGCAGCGCGGCGCGAAGAGGTGATCGCGCGCGCGAGGGCGTTGATCGACGAGGGAGGGCAAGCCTACTGGGTCTGTCCGCTGATCGAGGAATCGGAAGCCTTGCAGTTGCAAACGGCGCTGGAGACCTTCGACGCGCTTTCCGAAGCCTTTGTCGGCTACACCGTCGGCCTCGTCCACGGGCGGCAAAAAGGCGAGGAAAAGGCCAGCACGATGTCCGCGTTCGCGGCGGGCAGCATCGACCTGCTGGTGGCGACGACGGTCATCGAAGTCGGCGTCGATGTCCCCAACGCCAGCCTGATGGTGATCGAGCACGCCGAGCGTTTCGGCCTGGCGCAACTCCACCAGCTTCGCGGTCGCGTCGGACGCGGCACGAGAGAGAGCGTCTGCGCCTTGCTCTACGCGCCGCCCCTGTCGCCGCTGGCGCGCGAACGCCTGAAAATCATCTACACGCACCACGACGGTTTCGAGATCGCGCGCGAGGATCTGCGCCTGCGCGGCCCCGGCGAATTCGTCGGCAGCCGCCAAAGCGGCGTGCCGCTGCTCCGCTACGCCGATCTGGAAAACGACGCGGAACTGATCGAGTCCGCCCGCGCCTGCGCCGAATGGATGCTCAACAAAACCCCAACCGCCGCCGCCTTCCACCTCGAACGCTGGCTCGGAACGCGGAAGGAGATGTTGAAGGTTTGAGTTTTTTTTAGCGCGATTTTCTAAATTACTGTAATAATTATTTGTTGAAACACACTATGGTAGCGAAATATTATTTAAGTAAATTTAGAAATCGTAGGGGCGGCTTGCAACAACCGGACGACAGAATTCACAGGTCTGGGCGAACGAAGCGAAGCCCAATCCATGCTCTCGATTCATTCCTGCGTAACCCCGCGAGGGAGAGGGGAAATCGTACAGGATTGAATCGAAAACGCTCCAAGCAATGAAATTGAATGAGCGCGCGCGGCGAATGTTGGCGATAATCTCCAACCGGATGGAGAATCGCCGGATATAGGGGAGAGTGATGCCAAGAATCTTCGACAACATTGAACTACCGCTGCTGCCCGCACTGCAAGAAACCTTCAAGACTGCCGAACGCGCGGATTTTTGCGTAGGCTACTTCAATTTGCGCGGGTGGCGTCATCTGTCGGGATACGTTGAGCAATGGGCTGGTGGTGACAGTCATTCCTGCCGTCTGCTGGTCGGAATGCACGTTGCGCCCAGCGAGGAATTACGCCGCGCGCTGCGAATTCATGGCAACGATGAAACCCTCGACAATCAAACCGCATTGCGCGAAAAGCGCCGCACTGCCGAAGAATTCCGCCGGCAGTTGGGTTTCGGTGTGCCCACCAATAGCGACGAAGCTGTCCTGCGCCAGCTCTCCGCGCAAATCCGCAGCGGCAAACTGACCGTCAAGGTCAATCTCCAGCACCGGCTGCACGCCAAGCTCTACCTGCTGTACCGGCAGGATGCCAACAATCCTGTCACGGGTTTTCTCGGCAGCTCCAATCTCACACACGCAGGCCTTGCCCATCAGGGCGAACTCAACGTCGATGTGCTGGAACACGATGCCTGCAACAAACTGGTCAAATGGTTTGAAGATCGCTGGAACGAACGCTGGTGTATCGACATTTCCAAAGAGCTTGCCGACATCATCGACGAAAGTTGGGCAGGCGAAGCCCTGGTGCCTCCGTACCATGTCTATCTCAAGATGGCCTATCACCTCGCGCAGGAAGCGCGGGCGGGGCTGTCCGAGTTCCGTATCCCGCCGGTTTTTGGCGATTCGCTATTCGATTTTCAGGTTGCCGCCGTCAAGATTGCCGCGCATCACCTCAACAAGCGGGGCGGCGTGCTGATCGGGGATGTGGTCGGCCTGGGCAAAACCATGATGGCCACGGCGCTGGCGAAAGTCTTCGAGGACGACTACCACACCGAAACGCTCATCATTTGCCCAAAGAATCTGGAGAAAATGTGGGAGGACTACGTCCACCGCTATCGCCTGCTCGCCAAGGTGCTGCCGCTATCGAAGGTCATTTCCGAATTGCCGGAAAAAACACGCCGCTATCGCCTGGTGCTGATCGACGAATCGCACAACCTGCGCAACAAGGAAAGTAAACGCTGGAGGGTCATCCGCAACTACATCGAGCGCAATGAAAGCCTGACGGTGCTGCTCTCGGCAACGCCTTACAACAAGACCTATCTCGATCTTTCGGCGCAACTCGCGCTGTTTCTCAACGAAGACGCGGACCTCGGCATCCGTCCCGAACAACTGCTATCCCAACTTGGCGGCGAGCATGAATTCATTCGCCGCCACCAATGCGGCGTGCGCACATTGGCCGCTTTCGAGAAAAGCGAGATTCCCGATGACTGGCGCGAACTGATGCGCCTGTACACGGTACGCCGCACACGCGGCTTCATCATGCAAAACTATGCCAGGCAGGATGAACACGGGAAATATTTGCTCTTCCCGGACGGAACGAAATCCTATTTCCCCAGGCGACTGCCGAAGAATCTCAGCTTCGGGATTGACGAAACGGACGCAAACGATCCTTACGCCCGCTTCTACAGCAACAAGGTCGTCGATGCGATCAATGAATTGATCCTGCCGCGTTACGGCCTGGCCAATTACGTTGCACCCAAACCCAAAACGCCGCCCACGCCGCAGCAGGCCAGGGTGATCGAAGGCTTGTCGCGTGCCGGCACACGGCTGATGGGTTTTTGCCGCACCAATCTGTTCAAGCGGCTGGAAAGCGCCGGGCCGGCATTCATCCTCTCCATCGAACGGTACATCCTGCGCAATTTCATTGTCCTGTATGCGCTTGAAAACGGGCTGGACATCCCGATTGGCGCCCAAGGCGCGGAACTGTTGGATACGCGCCATTACGACGAAGACCCGGACGGCATTCTCGCGGACGATGAAGGCGAAGAAGAAGCGGATACCGCAACCGGCAATGGTTTGCGCACCGAGGCCGACTATCGCAAGCACGCCGCCAGAGCGTATGAAACCTACAGCGCTTCGCTGAAAACCCGCTTCAAATGGCTCTCCGGATCGTTCTTCACCAAGGCGCTCGCCGGGGATTTGCTCTCCGATGCGCAATCCTTGCTGAACGTGCTCAAACTCTGCGGCGAATGGAAAGCCGATGCCGACAACAAACTTGCCGCCTTGCTTGCACTCATCGACAAAAAACATCCCAAGGACAAGCTGATCGTCTTCACCCAGTTTGCCGACACGGCCCGGTATCTGAAAGCACAACTCGCGATGCTCGGCGTCAAGCAAATGGAAGAAGTCACCGGGCAGAACACCGACCCTACTTCGCTGGCCTGGCGCTTTTCTCCGGAATCGAACGGCAAGCGCGAGGTTGTCAAAAAAGCGGACGAACTGCGAGTGTTGATCGCCACCGACGTGCTTTCCGAAGGACAGAACCTGCAAGATGCGCACATCATCGTCAATTACGACCTGCCGTGGGCCATCATCCGCCTGATCCAGCGCGCAGGCCGTGTGGATCGCATCGGCCAGCAGTCGGACACCATCCTCTGCTACTCCTTCATTCCGGCTGACGGCGTGGAACGCCTGATCAATCTGCGCGCCCGGGTACGTCAACGCCTTCTTGAAAACGCCGAAGTCGTCGGCTCGGACGAAAGCTTCTTCGAGGATGAAAACGAGGGCGAACTGATTCACGACATTTATACCGAAAAAAGCGGTGTTCTCGACGACGACGATACCGAAGTCGACCTCTCCTCCTATGCCTACCAGATCTGGAAAAACGCGACCGACGCCGATCCTTCTCTCGCCGCAAAAATCGAGGCCATGCCCAACGTGGTCTATGCCACCAAGGCGCACGAGCCGAACCCGGCTACGCCGCGCGGCGTGCTGGTTTACCTGCGCACTGCGCAGGACAACGACGCGCTGGTGTGGATGGATGAATCCGGCAAGCCCGTCACCCAATCGCAATTCACCATTCTGAAAGCCGCCTCCTGCCCGGCGGATACTCCCGCGTTGCCGCGCAGCGAAAACCACCACATGCTCACACAGCAAGGGCTTGCGCACATCGCCGAAGAAGAAAAATCCTTTGGCGGCGCACTGGGCCGGCCTTCAGGCGCGCGTTTCAAGACCTATGAACGCCTCAAGCGATTCCGCGAGGACGTAGATCGCAAGCGCGACCTGTTCATTACCAATGAGTACGTGCGCCGCTTCGACCGCGTACTGGAAGAAATTTACCGCTACCCGCTCTTCCAGTCCGCTACCGACACGCTCAACCGCCAACTCAAGACGGGTATTGGCGACCATTCGCTGCTCGATCTGGTTTTCTCGCTGCGCGAAGACGGACGCCTGTGCATCATCGAAGACGAAGAGCAGAAACGTGAACCCAGGCTCATCTGCTCGATGGGTCTTGCTTGACGAAAGAGCCCACATGAATATCGACGCAGCCCTTTTCCAGAAACTGCTTTCCGGCTTCAAACTCGAACAACTGTTCAACGAACTGGGCTGGGACAAACCCACGCTCAAACCCCAGACCGTTTCCGTCAACGGCGAGGAATATACCCTCACCCAATTGGCGCATAAACGCGGCGTTACCATCTTCCGCTGCTCGCCGGATGCTACTGGCAAAATTCCGACACGCCCGGTGCTGGAAAAAATCGAGCGCGAAACCACTAGGCTTGTGCATGAGCATCTGCTCATCTTTGTCGACGCCGCCGAAAGCATGTCGACCTGGCGATGGGTGCAGCGCGCCCCCGGTCAGCCAACGGCGACACGCACCCATACCTGGCACAAGGGACAGAGCGGCGAATCGCTGCGGCAGAAGCTTTCTCAAATCGTCTGGTCGCTGGAAGAGGAAGAAGCCCTCACGCTGACCGATGTCATCACCGGCCTGCGCAAGGCCTTCGACCGCGACAGGATTTCCAAAAATTTCTACGACAAATTCAGGGCCCAACACGAAGCCTTTGCCGAATTCATCAAAGGCTTGAAATCTGCCGCCGATCAGGCATGGTATGCCTCGCTGATGCTCAACCGCCTGATGTTCGTCTACTTCATCCAGAAAAAAGGCTTTCTGGACAATGACGAAAACTACCTCAGCAATCGCATGGCGCAGGTGCGGACGCAGGCGGGCAAGGGCAAGTTCCACAGTTTCTACCGGCAATTCCTGCTCCGGCTCTTCCACGAAGGACTGGGCCAACCCAAGGCCGGGCGCGATCCCGCGCTCGCCGCGCTGATCGGCAATGTTCCCTATCTCAACGGCGGCCTGTTTGCCGTGCACGAACTGGAAGAGGCCAACCCCGGCATCGACGTACCCGATGAAGCCTTTGAGCAATTGTTCGCCTTTTTCGATGCCTGGGATTGGCATCTGGACGACCGCCCCCTCGCTTCGGGCAAGGAAATCAACCCCGACGTGCTGGGCTACATCTTCGAGAAATACATCAACCAGAAACAGATGGGGGCGTATTACACGAAAGAGGACATCACCGAATACATCGGCAAGAACACGCTCATTCCACATTTGCTGGAACAAACGCGCGAGCGTTGCAAGGTGGCTTTCGAGGGCGAAGCCTCGGTATGGAATCTACTGAAAAGGGAGCCCGACAGATACCTCTACCCGGCGATGAAAACCGGCGTCATCGACGCTGATGGCAACATCGTTTCTGAGGCCGCCCTGCTCGACTTCGTACAAACCGGCATGAAAGATGCAAAAGCGCGCATGTTCGACAAGCGCTACAACCTCGGCGAAGCCGTGTTCCACACCGCCACCGGAGAGCGCGGCACATTGCCGACCGAAACCTGGCGCGAATATGTGGAACGGCGCAACCGCTGCCTTGAGGTGCGTGAAAAGCTGGCGAAAGGCGAAGTCCGGTCTGCCGACGAACTCATCACCCTGAACCTGGACATCCGCCAGTTCATGCAGGATGTCATCGCCAGCACCAACAGCCCCGACCTGTTGCGCGCCGTGTGGCAGGCCATCGTGGGCCGCGTGCCGGAAAAATCCCACGAAAAATTCCGCCACGGAATCACCGTGCTCGACCCGACTTGTGGCTCCGGCGCTTTTCTCTTCGCCGCGCTCAACGTACTGGAGCCGCTCTATGAAGCCTGCCTCGACCGCATGGAAGGCTTCGTCGAAGACGCCACCCGCATACTCCCCTCGCCCGCTCGCGGAGCCGGGGGAGAGAGCAATCTGCTCCCCTCGCCCGCTCGCGGGAGAGGGGCCGGGGGAGAGGGCGCTTTTGCGGACTTCAAAAAGGCGCTGGCAGAGGTGGGAAAACATCCTTCACGCCGCTACTACATCTACAAGAACATCATCCTGCACAACCTCTTCGGCGTAGACATCATGGTCGAGGCGGTCGAAATCTGTAAGCTGCGCCTCTTCCTGAAACTGGTTTCGCAGGTGGACAAGGAAGCCGATCTGGAGCCGTTGCCGGACATCGACTTCAACATCCGCGCGGGGAATACGCTGGTGGGATATGCGACAGAGGCGCAATTCGATGCGGCGCAAAATCTCGCCAACGACCAGCGGCACCACGCGGACATCAAGAGCGGCATCGCGGACTTGGCCGACTTGTTCGACCGCTTCCGCGAACAGCAGACCGTGCAAGGCGGCAAGGTCACGCCGGAGGACAAGAAGGCGCTGCGTGAAAGCCTTGCCAACATGGGTCTGGAACTGGACAGATATCTGGCGCGGGACTACGGCATCGACCCGGACAAGAAAAAAACCTTCAACGCATGGCGCGAAAGCCACCAGCCTTTTCATTGGTTTGCCGAGTTTTATGGGGTGATGCGTGAAGGCGGGTTTGATGTGGTGATTGGGAATCCGCCGTATATCCAGTTATCTGAAGTTACCCAGTACGATACAAGAGGATATTCCTGCACTGACTGCGGAAATATCTATCCCGTAGTTTTGGAGCGATGCTTGACTTTAAATGCGTCGACTGGTCGGCAGGGATACATCGTGCCAGTCTCATCCATTTCTACCGATGGCTACAAGTCACTACAAGAGAAATACTACGGCATGAATATCCATGTCAGTTGCTACGATGACAGACCATCCAGATTATTTGACGGTCTTGAGCATATTAGGCTTGTGATATTTTTGCTGTCGCATAACAAACCTTCAAGTTGGCATTCGACCCGTTATCACAAGTGGACAAGTTTAGAGCGAGGTACGTTGTTTAAGCGTTTGACGTATATAAAGGTCAGGGAAGGAATAATCAGAAATGCAATTCCGAAGCTAACATCGAACAATGAGCTCTCAATCTTTGACAAGCTTTTGGCTTGCTCCATGACAATTGGCGCACGAGTGTTGCGCTCTGGGCGTAACTCAATCAACTTTTCGCGGAAGGTCGGTTATTTCCTCCAGGTTTTGGATTTTCAGCCTCGTGTTGTCGACGGCGCAGGAAATCCCCGAGCACCGAGCGAATTCAAGCAGCTTGTCTTCGGAAGTTCTGAAGAAAAATCTGCTGCACTTGCTGTGCTGAATTCCAACTTGTTCTATTGGTTTATGACTTTGTTTTCCGACTGTCGTCACTTGAATAAGAGGGAAATCGACGCGATGCCACTTCCAGACGTTTTGCATGAGTGTGCACAAGTGATCAAAAATCTTGATCGGCATACGAAGGAACTCATGACAAATCTTCGCGCAACAGCCGACACACGAACTATGCGTTTTCGTCACGACTGTCTTGAGATCGAGTGCATCATCCCTAAGAGAAGCAAGCGTTTTATCGATGCCATTGACCAAGATTTGGCTAAAGCATTCGGCTTCACCCCCGAAGAAACCGACTTCATCATCAACTACGACATCAAATACCGCATGGGCGGCGCCGGCGACGAAGAAGAATGACCCCCGCGCCCATCCTTCTTCCGCCACATCTCACCCCGCGCGTTCTGCCGGAAACCGTAGCGCGCCTCACCGGCGTCGGCCACACGGCGCCACACCATGAACCACAAACGGAACTGCGCAATGTCAGACACTGACGGCAAAATCATCTTGTATCAGGTAGACGATGGCAAGGTCACAGTGGATGTGCGCTTTGAGGACGAGACGTTCTGGCTGACGCAGAAAGCCATGTCGGAACTTTTCGATGTGGAGCCGCACACCATCACGTATCACTTGCAGGAAATCTACAAAACCGGGGAATTGGAGGAGGCGGCAACTACTCGAAAAATTCGAGCAGTTCGCAAGGAAGGCAATCGCAGCGTGGAACGCGAGTTGCAGTTCTACGACCTTGACGCTGCCATTGCGGTCGGCTATCGCGTGAATTCCAAAAAAGCCACCCGGTTTCGGCAGTGGGCAACCAGAACCCTGAAGGAATATATTCAAAAAGGGTTTCTCCTCAATGATGAGATGCTGAAAAACGGCAGACCTTTCGGGCGCGACTATTTCGACGAGCTGCTTGAGCGTATCCGCGAAATCCGCGCCAGCGAGAGGCGGGCGTACCAGAAGATCGCGGATATTTTTGAACAATGCAGCTACGACTACGATAAAAACAGCGACTTGACGAAGGAGTTCTACGCCTTTGTGCAGAACAAACTCCACTACGCCATCACAGGCAAGACTGCTGCGGAACTCATCAAGGAACGAGCCAGCCTTGAGCACCCAACAATGGGATTAACCACCTGGAAAACCGCGCCGGGCGGAAAAATTATCAAGCGCGATGTTTCGGTGGCAAAGAACTATCTGAACGAAAAGGAACTTTCCCGCCTGAACCGGATCGTCACAATGTTTATTGATTTCGCTGAACTCATGGCGGAGGACGAGGTGCCGATGAACATGGCGGACTGGATTAAAGAGACCGACCGCTTCCTTGCCAACAACCGGCGCAAGGTGCTTGAGGGGAAGGGGAACGTTTCCCACGAGGATGCCGTCAAAAAAGCAGAAAGCATTTACGAGCAATTCCGTATCCGGCAAGATGCCGAATACATTTCGGAGTTTGACCGAAAAATGGCGAAATACCTCAAGGGAACAGACAACGACGAATGACACCCGCCCCCATCCTTCTTCCGCCGCATCTCGCCCCGCGCATTGAACCGGAAACCGCAGCGCGCCTCACCGGCGTGGGCAACGCGGAGTTATTGGAAGAACCGCTCATCGGCTTCATCGCCTCCCGCGCCTGCCCCGCCAGGGTGCTGATCGAAACCCTCGACCTCGTGCCGCAATGGGCGCGGACAGGCCGCGTCATCGTGAGCGGCTTTCACTCGCCGCTGGAACAGCAAGTCCTCAAATCCCTGCTGCGCCGCCAGGGCCGTGCCGTCAAGCTGCTGGCGCGCGGCTTCGGCAATAGCGGCTACCGCCTCGCTGAAGAGGAACGCGAAGCGATCGCCGCAAACCGCCTGCTCGTCCTCAGCGCCTTTCCGCCTGCCGTTGCTCGCACCACCCGCGCCACCGCGCTGGAACGCAACAAACTCGTTTTGGCTCTGGCAAACGAAGTCCTCGTCCCCCACGTCGCCCCCGGCAGCCCACTCGCGGCATTGCTTCAGGAGGCGGCGGCGCATGGAAAAACAAAGGTTATTTTCTAAATCAGAATCAAGAATTTACAAATAATATAAACTACTGTAGCCGAACATTATTTAAGTAATTTAGAAAATTTTCCATTTTATCAGCCTGCGCCAAAAGCCGATGAGGAGAAGCTGTCGCTGGAGATCAGACATTTTGTTCAAATGAGATCCGAGCCCCCTGCCGATCTGGGCAAAAAACGGATTTACATCGAATTCAAGGGGAGCCCAAAGGCAACAAAATTCCTGGGGGATCAACTCAAGGAGTGGAGCTTCACGGTCGTGGGAACCGGGGAAGAGGCCGAGGCGCAGATTCAGATCAAGGGCGCCTATTTCATCTCGGGATCCGGGCGGACGCCGGTGTCGGGAGATATCGAGGATTTATTGGAGAACAAGGCAAAAGTCAGCGCTTCGGATGAACAAAAAGATGCCTCCCATTCCACCGATGCGGGTTCTATCGTCATTGCAGGAATGATTTCGCACACTCAATTCATTACAGAGTGGGGTCTCCTGGCATCGGACGCCACGGGGATAGGCGGGAAATTCAACCAATGGCTCACAGGCGATCCTCGCGGTTTCTGTTTTCATCAATCGGATTGCAACCGATTTACAAGCGAGGTCGTCATGGCGATCACGGGTGATGGCGGCCAATGGCAACACCGTGAGTCCGCCGCAGACCGAAACGTGGTGTTGGGTGCGGTGTTGGTGTCCGCATTGGAAAACGTCCTGACCCCGTTTTATAGCGTGCGCCCTGCAAGAATTCCGTCCTCCGGAGGGAAGGATTAGAGCTGCCTTGATTCAAGTTCGCGCACTCTCCCGCAAGGGGAGATGAGTACTCCCACCGGCGCCAAAGCGCTACCTCCCTCGAAGAAGGAGGCTTGATAAGTCCGCCTCTTTCGAGGGAGATGTCGGCGCAGTCTTTTGTCGCCCCTCGGCGTTCCCTCCACCTCGAACGCTGGCTCGGAACGCGGAAGGAGATGTTGAAGGTTTGAGTTTTTTTTAGCGCGATTTTCTAAATTACTGTAATAATTATTTGTTGAAACACACTATAGTAGCGAAATATTATTTAATTAAACTTAGAAATCGTAGGGGCGGCTTGCAACAACCGGACGGCAGAATTCACAGGTCTGGGCGAACGAAGCGAAGCCCAATCCATGCTCTCGATTCATTCCTGCGTAATGAGCGTATTTATTCACCCGGCAACTATTGATCCGGCCCATACACGGGCTCAACCCTCCTGCGTTCCTGCCGACCCGGGAAATAACGAGGCGCTTCTCCGCGCCTGCGCCGCCGCGTCTTCGGCCAGCGGGGTCGGGTGGGGGATTACGGCGTCGAGCGCGCGCAGGGCAACGGCCATGACGGAGGCTCCCTTGCGCTTGCTGGCGAACGCATCGGGGACGGGGATCGGCGTGCCGTAATCGGCGGACAGGCGGGCGGCGAGTTCGACCAGCTTGGCGGCCTGGTTTATTCCATCCAGATGCGGCAGCAGCGCGGCGAGGGTTTGCAGCACGCGGTAGCCGGCGATGGGGTTGATCGAGGCGGCATCGGCCAACGCGGCGGACAGGCGTCCGGCCAGCGCGAATTCGTCCTTGAGATGCGCGGCGATTTCGGCGGCGAAGGGGGCGGGGTCGAGCAGGCCGGATTCGGCCAGCGAGGCGACGGCTTCGGCGGCGGCGGCGCGATGCTCGGGCATCTTCGCCGACAGGCCGAGCGCCAATGCCGACCACACCGGGCCGCGCGGCGCCTGCCGCGTCGCGCCGAGCGCGGCGAGCAGCGCACTGATGCCGCGCACATTGACCACGCGAACGGCGGCATCCAGCACCGGGTGATAGATGGCGGCCAGCGTGTCCGTGTTTTCCGACAGCAGCCAGGCGGCCCACTGCACGATCTGGTCAAACCCGTCCTGCTCGCGGGCTTCTTCAGCGCGCAAGGTGTATTCCTCCTGCGTGCCGCCGACGCCCAGGTCGCATCCGGCGCATGTCTCGCCCGGCGTTTCGCCTGCGGGCAACCAGACGGGTTTTGGGTTCATGCCCAGCACTTCGTCGGATCTGAAATAGCCTTTTCCGGGCGGCAGCAGGACGCGGTTCCAGGCGCAGGCCGCTCTGGGCAGCGGCGCGGAGATGAATTGCCCCGTGCCCGCGTAGAGTTGCGCCAGCCATTGCCGCAGCTTCGCAAAGTACGCCGTGGATGCCTGTCTCGCGCTCGCGTCGAATTGCTCCATCAGCAAAGCCGTCGGCGTATGGGTCGGCGCGGGCTTCATATGGAAGCGCCGGTATCCCTCGTACCTGATCTGCCGGGATCGCCGCCCGGCGCGGGCCAACAGCAAATCGGAGAGATGGCGGCGCGGCGAGGCGTCCATTTTGTCCCACACCGAATCCAGCACTTCCTGCGCCCGCGCCAGCACCGGCTGGCCGGGGACGAGACCGGGATGGCTGCCCAGATGTCCGAGGATGCGCGGCAGATCGCGCCCGTGTCCAACGCCTTCCAGACAGGCCGAAACCAGTTCCCACAATTCATCTTCGCCGGCCAGCGGCGCGAGACTCTCGGGCGCGCGCGCAATCGCCTCGCGGCGCGGTTCGGGAACTGCGACCGGCGTACCCGCCAGCGTGCCGATGTCAACAGCCGCCCCAGTCGCCGCCGCGCCGCGCTGATTGGGCAGGATGAGTTTGCGCGCCGAGACTGCGACATCGGCGGGCCAGCTTTCCGCCATGCCGGTGACGAGTTCGCTGACCCGCGCGGCATATCCAGGATGCGCTTTCACCAGCGCGGCGAGCAACTTGAGTTGCGCCGCGAGCAGTTTTTTCTCGCTGCGCCCCAGCACGCCCGGCGAGGCATCGAGCAAGGCATCGGCGTCGATGCGGTCGATGGCGCGGGCAAGCATCTCCTGCGCCAGCCCGACCGTCGTGCCCGGCCCGGTGGAGAGCAGCGCCAGGTATGTGTCCGCGCGGGTGGCAACTTCCTCCGGCACCGGATCGAGGATGCGCTGAAGGTGGAGATACCAGCGGATGTTGTTGGCGGAAAAATCCCGCAGCAACGCGCCCAGGCTTTCGTCGAGGAGGCGGGCGCGAAAACCCGGCAGCGTGTCGCAGAGAATGGCGATGGCCTGCCCCCAATCGTCGTTGTTGCTCAAAAGCCAGTGGCCCCCCATGCCTTCGACGCGGAACAGCGCCCAGAATTCGGCCATCAAGACGCCATCGGATCGGGTAAGCGCGGTGGCGATCTCCGCACCGCTTTTGCCTTTCCCGTCGCGCCCCCAGACGATGTTGCGCAAAAACCAGTTGAGGTATTTTTCCGATTCGGGCGCGAGCGCGTGGGCTTCGATGAGGGCACGGGCAATCGGCCACGCGATTTTGGAGACCACCCAGAATTCTTCGCTCAACGCCTCGATCAAAGCCAGTTGCCAGGCCGTGCTCCGGTCGCGGGCAGCGGCGATGAAGAACGCCTCCATCACCGGCTCGGCTGCTTGCAGGCGTTTGTGGGCCGCATCGGCAAGCTGTCTCGACCTCAGTCCTGCGGCCACCGGGTCAGGGGGGACAACCCAATCGGGGTCGATTTCGGCCACCGCCGCCGGTTTGCCCAGCGCCGCCAGCACATAGCAGGCGCGTGGCGTCGGCCCTTCGGCCTTGAAGAGTTTGGCCGCCGGCAGGGTACGGGCCAGCGCCGCCCGGTCTTCCTCGTTCGCGTCCGCGAACGCTGCGGCAAAACCGGAAATCTCGTTCGTATCGTTACTCTCCAGCGCCGCGCGCAGAAGTTTGCGCCGTTCGTTCATCTCCAGCGTGTTCATCCCTGTCTCCCGAAGTTGTCATTGAGCAAAGGGCATTTTGAGTCACCCCAAGCTGAAGCTTGGGGATTCCTCGACACAGTGTGGGGCGCCTTCGGCGCCTGCCAGGCGATGTCTCGCTGACCCCGCCATGAATGGCGGGGATTGCGCTCGACAGGTGTTCAAAAACTCAGTCCGCTACTCAGTCTATTTCTCAGCCTATTTCTCAGCCCATTTCGCCCCGGTCCGCCATGCGCGCCGCCAGCACATGCTTGCACGGGCCGCGCGTTCCACGGTATTTCGCCCACCACGGGCAGGCGCATTGGTCGTCCGCGGGGTCTGCCGCCAGGCGCACGTCGTAGGCGATGTCGCCCGAATGCACGCGCATCGCGTTTTCCGACACCCGCACAACAGCGCCGCCCGCGACCAGCGCCTTCGCGTCGGCAAGCCTCGGATGCAGCGTTTGCAGCGCGTCGGCGCGCACGGGCAAGGGACGGTGGAAATACGCGCCCGCCGCGAGGTCGTAGCCGACCTGCCCCGAAGACGCCAGCAGGTTCAGCGCGGCATTCACCCGCCCGGCGTCGATGCCGGTATCGCTCACCAGCGCGGGCACGTCGATGCGCGGCTCGAAGCTCAACATTGTCGATATCATCTCCGCATCCTCGCCCACCTGCGCGCCCGACAAGGCGTGCAGCACCGATCCTTCGCCGGAGAAGCCGCGCGCCTTTTCCGGCGACAGGCCGATGCTCAGGCGGCCTCCGGGCAATTCAAACTCCCACGCGGAAGCCGTCGGCAGCGCGCCGGGTTCCACTTCCGGCCCATAGACGCGCAGCCGGTTGGCAAAGCGCAGCAGCGGTTCGATGACGCGCAGACGCTCCGGCCCGGCCACGCACACCGCGTCCGCGCCAGGCTGCGACCCCAGGCGCAGGCCACGGGCGACGCGGGTTGCCCACATCACCGTTTTCGTCGCGCTCTGGCGCGGCAGCGCCTGCGCGAACTGGCGCGTCGCGGCGGCATCCAGCTCATGCCGCAGGCTCATGCCGGCGGCAAGCATCTGCGTCTCGGCAAAACCCTTCAGCCAGCGCGTGGGCAGCGTCACTTTCTCCTCGACGACCGTGCCTTCGAGCGTGGTCACACGCAACTCGTCGCTGCCGACATCCAGGTGCAGCGGCGCGCTGCCGGACAGGCTGGCCAGCGCCTGACGCAGCGGCGGGTTGACATCCACGTTGGTCACGCCCGCCGCGAGGTGGTAAACGTCCAGCGCCGAAGCATCGACATCCAGCCGCGCGTACACGCCGCAGCAGGCGCTGAACGACTCGAAGCGCAAGCCCTCCGCCGTTGCCGTCACGACCGGATCGGCTGCCCGCAAGAGCGCCGCCAGCATATTCGGCGGCACGTAAAAGCGCGTGCGCGCCACCCGCGCGAGCGTCAGCAATGCCTGCGCCGTCGCCGCCGGATGCTCGACGAAGCCGGAGAAGAAAAAGGGATGTTTCGCCAGGCCGGTAGCCATCATGCCGCCGCTGGTCGATAAACCCAGCCGCGCCATGCTCCCGGCCACTTCGAGCTTCGACGGCGCGAGATAGGCGTAATCCAGTTCGGTGCTCATGATCCCTCCCGCTGTTTCAGCTTTTTTAAGGAGTTGTTTTGAGATATTTTTCTAAATTTACTTAAATAATATTCAGCTACTGTAGTGATTTATATCAAAAAATTATTTAAGTAATTTAGAAAATCATGCCCCTCTACGACCTTGGGAAATGACGAGGCGCTTCGCGCCCCTTTTATTCATTCGGCTTGACGTGGTAATTCGGCGCTTCCTTCGTGATCTGGACGTCATGAACATGCGACTCGCGCACGCCGGCGGAAGTGATTTCGACAAACTGGGCGCGGAGGTGCATTTCGCTGATCGAAGCGCAGCCCAGATAACCCATCGACGAACGCAAGCCGCCCATCAACTGATGGACGACCGCCAGCACCGGCCCCTTGTACGGGACCCGGCCTTCGATGCCTTCCGGAACCAGCTTGTCGACATTGCCGCCCGATTCCTGGAAATAGCGGTCGGCGGAACCGGCCGACATCGCGCCGATCGAGCCCATGCCGCGATACGATTTGTACGAGCGTCCCTGATACAGCTCGACTTCGCCCGGCGCTTCCTCGGTGCCGGCGAACAGGCCGCCGAGCATTACCGTGTCCGCGCCGGCGGCGATTGCCTTGGCAATGTCTCCGGAATAACGGATGCCTCCGTCGGCAATCACTGGAATGCCGCTGTCCTTCAAGGCTTCGGCGACGCTGTTGATCGCGGTGATTTGCGGCACACCCACCCCGGCGACGATGCGCGTAGTGCAAATCGAGCCGGGGCCGATCCCGACCTTGACGCCATCCGCGCCCGCTTCGAGCAGCGCACGCGCCGCATCGCCGGTGGCGATGTTCCCGCCGACGACTTCGATCTGCGGATAATTGCGCTTGGCCCAGCGCACCCGGTCGAGCACGCCTTGCGAATGTCCGTGCGCGGTATCGACGATGATCAGGTCAACGCCGGCCTCGGCCAGCAATTCGACGCGCTCTTCGGTGCCGGCGCCGACGCCGACCGCCGCGCCGACCATCAGCCGGCCCTGCCCGTCCTTTGCCGCTTGCGGATGCTCGGTCGACTTGAGGATATCCTTTACCGTCACAAGTCCGCGCAGTTCAAACGCATCGTCGACGACGAGCACGCGCTCCAGCCGGTAGCGGTGCATCAGCTCCTTGGCTTCCTCGGGGCTGGCGCCTTCCTTCACCGTCACTAGGCGCTCGCGCGGCGTCATGATATTCCTCACCGGCTGATCCAGATTGGTTTCAAAGCGCAGGTCGCGGTTGGTCACGATACCGACCACCGTCTTGCCTTCGAGCACCGGCAGCCCGGAAATCTTGCGGCTGCGCGTCAGATCCAGCACATCGCGCACCAGCATCGTCGGAACGACGGTGATCGGATCCTTCAAAACGCCGGATTCAAAGCGTTTCACTTTGGCAACTTCCGCCGCCTGCATTTCTGCCGGCAGGTTTTTATGCAGAATACCTATTCCGCCTTCCTGTGCCAGCGCAATGGCAAGCCGGGATTCCGTGACCGTATCCATCGCCGCCGAAACAATCGGCAAATTGATGCCGATGCGGCGCGTCAACCGGGTGCTCAAGCTGACATCGCGAGGCAGGATCGTGGAATGGGCAGGAATCAGGAGGACGTCGTCGAAGGTCAATGCTTTTTGTATGACGCGCATGGACTTTAATCACAGAGAATAAAGGTTTATTATAACGCAGACTATCTTTCTTCCCGGAGTACGCCATCATGACCCTCGACACTGCGCCCTCTCGCGCCTCTTATGCTTTTATTCTCCCCCTGGCGTTCTTCCTCGCAATTTTCATGGGTTCGGGAACAGCCCAGGCACAGATTTACAAATACAAGGATGCTTCCGGGCACACGGTGATTTCGGACGTTCCGCCGCCTCCCGGTTCTGCGACCGATATCCAGTCCTCGGGCACTCCTCCCGCAGGAACGCCTCGCGCAAACCCCAATCCGGGCGCCGCTCCCCCCGCAGGAACACCTCATGCGAACGGAAACGCAGGGGGACCTCCCAAGAAATCCATCGCCGACCAGGATCTCGATTTCAAGAAAAGGCTGAAGGATCAGCAGGACAAGGAAGAAAAGGAAAAGCAGGAGCAGGAAGCCGCCGCGCGAACCAAGCAAAATTGCGACCTGGCGCGTAACGAGCTTGGCGCCCTTGAATCCGGGGCGCGTGTCATGCAGCGCGATGAAAAGGGAGAACGCTCCTACCTCGACGATAATCAACGCGCGCAGGAATCCGAACGTCTCCGCAAGGTCATCAACGATTCGTGTGTCAATAACTGAGTCGCGCCCCTGCTTTCAGGCTCCCCTGCCCCGGGAATTCGCATAGCATATTTTTGGCATATGAGGGTTCTTGCTGTACCAAACAGCAAGAATCGCCCCGATTTTTACAAATCATGAAAACACCATGAAACCATCCTCTTCACTTGAAAACCTCAACATCAGCTCTTTCGAGTCGATGCCAACCCCGGAAGAAGTCCACAAGCGCCTTCCGCTTTCCACGCGCGCCGCGCAAACCGTGGCAACGGCGCGCGAAACCCTGTGCGCGATCCTGGAACGGCGCGACCCCCGTTTTTTCGTCATTGTCGGCCCTTGCTCGATCCACGATCCTGTTGCAGGAATCGATTACGCGCGCCGCCTGAAGGCGCTGGCCGAAACCCTGGGCGATACGCTCTATCTTGTCATGCGCGTCTACTTTGAAAAACCGCGCACCACTACGGGCTGGAAAGGTTTTATCAACGATCCGGACATGAACGATTCCTTCCGTGTTGACGTCGGCATGGAAAAGGCCCGCCGTTTCCTGCTCGACGTGAGCGAAATGGGGCTGCCTGCGGCGACCGAGGCGCTCGACCCGATCACGCCCCAATATCTGGGCGACCTGATTTCCTGGGCTGCCATCGGCGCGCGCACTTCCGAATCGCAAACGCACCGCGAAATGTCTTCCGGGCTCTCGACGCCCGTCGGCTTCAAGAATGGCACCGGCGGCGACCTTTCCGTGGCGATCAATGCGATTCTTTCGGCTTCGCAACCCCACGCCTTTCTCGGCATCAACGATCAAGGGCGGGTTGCCATCGTGCGCACGCGCGGAAATGCCCATGGACATGTGGTGTTGCGCGGCGGCGATGGGCGCCCCAACTACGACACCGTTTCCATTTCGATCGCCGAGGCGGCGCTCTCGAAAGCGGGATTGCCTCCCAACATCGTTGTCGACTGCTCGCACGCCAACAGCTACAAGAAACCGGAGCTCCAATCACTGGTGCTGGCCGATGTCGTGCATCAGGTGCGCCTGGGAAATACCTCGCTTGTCGGTGTCATGCTCGAATCGAATCTCGAAGCCGGCAGCCAGCCGATTCCCAACGATCTGAGCCGATTGCGCTACGGCTGCTCGGTCACCGACGCCTGCCTCGGCTGGGAAGAAACGGAAAAGGCGTTGCGCGAAGCCGCAGTACTGCTGCGCGACATCCTGCCCGAACGCAAGCCTCGTTAAAACGCGGCGGATCCTCCCTCGTTTTATCCTGATGCCTGCTGCCGTCGATCTCGTCCTCCAATGCGCGCGGGGGCTTCATTCCCCGCCGTTCTCCGAAACCTTGCTTGCGCGCTGCCGCGAAAACACCGGGGCAAGCGCTATTCTGGCGCCTGCCCCGCATGTGCGGCGCCTGTGCGGCGCCAGGCGCACACCGGGCTTCGATTGCGAAATCCTTCCGCTGCTCGAACACGAACGAATCGACTTCGCCTTTATCGACAACGAAAAAAAATTCGGCGATTTCGGGCTGATCGCGTTCGACATGGATTCGACGCTGATCACCATCGAATGTATCGACGAACTCGCCGATTTCGCCGGAAAGAAAGCCGAAGTCGCCGCCGTCACCGCTGCCGCGATGCGCGGTGAGATCGACTACCGCGAAAGCCTCGCGCGCCGGCTTGCCTTGCTGGCCGGGCTGGATGCGCGGGTGCTCGCAGAGGTCTATGCCGAACGCCTCCTCTTCTCCCCCGGCGCGCGCGAATTGCTGGCCGCCGCGCAGGAATCGCAGATGCGCACCGCGATTCTTTCCGGCGGCTTCACCTATTTCACCGAGCGCCTGCGCATCGAACTCGGCCTCGACTTTGCCACCTCGAACGAACTCGAAATCAGCGGCGGAAAACTCACCGGGCGGGTCAAGGGGCACATCGTCGACGCCGCCGCCAAGGCTGCGCACCTTGTTCGCCTGACCGAAGAATTGGGCCTGACGCGAGAAAGGGTCATCGCTGTCGGCGACGGAGCAAACGATCTCCCGATGCTCGCCAATGCCGGCTTTTCGGTCGCTTTCCACGCAAAGCCTGCCGTCCGCCAAAAAACCAGCGTTGCCCTCAATTTCTCCGGCCTCGACGGGATACTCAATTTCTTTTCATGAACCCCGGAAAAGGATTTGAACACCTGTCGAGCGCAATCCTAAGCCATTCATGGCGGGGATTGCGAGACATGGCGTAACAGGCGCCGAAGGCGCCCCGCATTGTGTAGGGGCGGGTGGTACGGGCGGGTTTCAAACCCGCCCCTACGCCGCCCGTACAGGAATCCCCAACCTTCAGCTTGGGGTGACTCAAA